>CAILMK010000624.1 GCA_903835275.1 uncultured bacterium
TAGAGTAAGCAGGAAAACACCTGTAAATATCCACGAAATAAAATCTCCATCCGTGATCCAAGTGAGATGACCACCGCTAAAATATGCAGTAAATCCAAGAAAAATACTCATGAAAAATAAAACGGAGGCCGGACGATAATATGGGTTTATGGATAGTTGGCTCTTAACTGAGTTCATCTGGAAGAATGGTATTTGTTTTCAACAAAGGTAAAATATTTTATAATAATGACTGATAATTGATGCCGAGCGGTCCTTGATAATTGTCAAATAAAACAAGTCCCCGAAAAATTGTAAGGTTAAAGTGAATTGTCCATAATCATTTTTGGAAATCATTCGTATCTTGCCACTCTCAAAGGACTAAATTTGTAATTCTATTACAAAAGGCTATTTCTGAATGCGGAGACTAAGGGATATTTCCATATCTAAGAAGCTATACTTTATAGTAGGGACAATGGCAGTCCTTATTATTATTGAATTGCTCACTCTGTGGTTTGCTATTCATACCCTATCTTCTGTCCGCGCATTTGTAAACGCAGAGGGCTTATGGTCCAAGGCGCAGAAAGATGCGGTATACCAATTGCAGAAATACGAGCATTCCCATGATGAAAAAGATTATAAGGCATTCCAAATCTTTATGGCTGTCCCCTTGGGAGATCATAAAACGAGGGTTGAATTATTCAAGCCAAATCCGGATATTGAGGTGGCACGCCAGGGGTTTCTGGAAGGGCGCAACCACCCGGACGATATAGATGGAATGCTCAAGCTTTTTCTGAGGTTTCATTCCATATCCTACATTCACAAGGCAATTATTATATGGACGAAAGGCGATTCAGAGATCAGTGAACTCATCCCGATAGGTGAAAAACTTCATGCAGAAATAAATTCGCCTTCCCCATCCAAGGAAAAGCTGGATGAGATCATCTCACAAATTGATCCGCTTAACCAGCAACTGACCAAACTGGAAGATGATTTTTCATTTACACTTGGAGAAGGTTCGCGCTGGCTGGAAAGCCTCGTTTTGGAAATATTGTTTCTGGTGGCATTAACCGTCGAGATAACAGGCTTGACCTTAAGCATTACGGTAAGCCGTGGAATAAGCAAAGGACTTAATGAGATTAACCGTGCTGCGCAGAAAATAGCCAAAGGAGACCTTGAAGAAAGAGCGAAAGTTTTTTCAAAGGATGAAATTGGTACGGCTGCCATTGCCATCAACCAGATGACGGAGCAACTCGTTTCGTACAATAAGGAAATGGAACAATTTGCGTACATAACGTCCCATGATTTGCAAGAGCCATTGCGGACTATTTCCAATTTTTCCAGCTTGTTGAATACAAAATACAAGGGGCAGTTTGATGAAAAAGGGGAACAATATCTCGGAATTCTTTTAAAAGCTACAGGCAGAATGCAGGCACTAATCAAGGATCTGTTGGATTACTCTCTCATCGGCCATGATAAAAAGATGGAAGCCCTGGATCTAAATACCGTACTGAAAGACGTTATCGGTGACCTTGACGGTTCCATTAAAGAAAGTAACGCAAAGATTATTGCAGCAAAGCTTCCTGTAATAAATGGTTATCGCGAAATGTCCTCCCTGTTTCAGAACCTGATCAGTAATGCTATTAAATATAGAAAGGCGGATACCCCACTTGTGATAAAAATTAATGCAGAGGAAAAGGAAAAGGAATGGCTTTTTTCTTTTCAGGATAACGGTATTGGAATTGAAAAGGAATACCTGGAGCGGATATTTATAATTTTTCAAAAACTGCATAACAGGGAAGAGTATGCAGGAACGGGGATCGGTTTATCCCAGTGCAAAAAGATCATTGAGCTCCACGGCGGTAGAATATGGGTGGAGTCTGATTTTGGAAATGGAAGCACATTTTATTTTACTATTAATAAATGAAGATGAGAAAAAAACTGAATTGCATTATGCTGGTCGATGATGACCAACTTGATAATCGTTTTCACCAGATCATTATTGAGGGCATGGATATTACGGAAATAATTCATGTCGCAGAAAATGGCTTGCAGGCAATAAAATACCTTAAACAGGAAGACCGCATCCTGCCGGAGCTGATTTTCCTTGATATAAATATGCCCAAGATGAATGGCTGGGAATTTCTGGAAGCTTACAAAGACCTTGAGGAAAGCCAGAAATCACAAATAGTAATTATGATGTTGACAACCTCCTTAAATCCTTCGGATAAGGCAAAAGCGCAAAAAATATCTGAAATTACGGGCTTCCGGGTAAAACCACTTAGTGAGGAAATGTTGACGGAGATCCTGGGAAAATACTTTCCTGATAACCTATAGAGTTATAAATCATTTGGTTTCTCCACAAGGTCTTTCATGTACTCTACATTAAGCATTTTATGTTTAACATAGCTATCAATTTCCATTTTTTCTCCCTCAATCCTGGATGAGGCAATAGCTGAAACCGAAGTGTAAAAACTAAAAGTATCAGTGGATATTTCGGAATCTTTCAGAGCATCGAAAGTAGATTGCAAATTTGGTGGAACTTGCGTTAGGTACTCATTTAAGAGAGTAGTTGGTATTATCTTAAGATCCAAGTTGATATTTGATTTTTCTTAAGACAAAGATAACTTTTTAATGATTACGGTCGTCTCTTACTTTAATTCCGTTATCGTGTAAGGCTGATATTAATAAAGCCCAATCATTTTTTCTTAATGTTCCTGCAGGATAAACATATGTAATATTGTCTTTTGTGGTTATGAATAAACTATCAGCCCTTTTGGATGGAGAATAAATTAAAATGCCTGATATATTTTCAATATTATATATTTTCTTATACCAGGTAAAATTTTGATTTTTGATTATCAAGTGTTTTTCGGATACACCGAAATAGCACATTTGCCAGGACATAAAAGAAAATAAAAATAAAAAAACCAAAAGATATATCAATGAAAGGACTAAATTGTATGGACAGATTAAACATATAATGAATAGACCGAAGATTATAGAAAAGTATGAAGCAATGCCTCTGAAAGAAGTTGTGGCATCTCCCTTGAAAAATTTAAACTCTTCTGAGTCTATATTGTCCTGCATTTTTTTAATTGAGGGTTTCCATTTGCTGGTGAAGTTTCATCGTCTATAATTTATAACCAGCTACAAATTTACTACGCTATCTGTCTTCACTCTCA
This sequence comes from uncultured bacterium, assembly GCA_903835275.1. GTDB lineage: Bacteria > Bacteroidota > Bacteroidia > CAILMK01 > CAILMK01 > CAILMK01. The sequence continues at coordinate 3,162 of CAILMK010000624.1, forward strand.
CCCCCAAAACCGAACAGACAGTTTCTGCAATTCCTTCGGGGTGCAAGCCGATTTCGCGGTAGAGTTCCATAGGTTCACCGTGTTCAATGAACTGATCGGGAACGCCAATCATTTTGATAGGGGAGGTGTAGCCGTTTGCTTCGCGCCATTCAAGAATTGCACTACCAAATCCTCCTGTGATGCAGCCGTCTTCTACAGTTACCACGTTTTTGAAACGGGTGAATACTTCATGGAGAAGTTCTTCATCCAGCGGCTTCACAAAACGCATATCATAATGCGCCGGATATACTTCGTTTTCGTTGAGAATTTTCGTCGCCTTGATGACGTGATTACCTATATGACCAATGCTAAGGATGGCAAGTTCTTCGCCATCGCAGATCATTTGTCCTTTTCCGATTGGAATTTCCCTGAAAGGTTTGCGCCAGTCCACCATAACACCTTCCCCGCGAGGGTATCGTATGGAGAATGGACCCATTCCGTCCAGTGAAGCAGTATACATTAGGTTGCGTAATTCCTCTTCATTCAGCGGTGCTGAAACAATGAGATTCGGAATGCAACGGAAAAACGCGAGGTCAAATGCACCATGGTGCGTAGGGCCATCGGCGCCCACCAGTCCGCCGCGATCCAGACAGAATACAACGTGCAGGTTTTGCAGGCATACATCATGTATTACCTGGTCGTACGCGCGCTGCATGAAAGTAGAATAGATATTACAGAAAGGAACCATGCCCTGAGTGGCAAGTCCGGCGGAAAAAGTCACCGCATGCTGTTCTGCAATTCCAACATCAAATGCCCTGTCAGGCATTTCCTTCATCATTATATTGAGTGAGCAACCCGAAGGCATGGCAGGAGTAATGCCAACGATCTTCGGATTTGCTTTTGCAAGTTCAACTATTGTATGACCGAAAACATCCTGGTATTTGGGAGGCTTCGGAGCCGTATTTGGGCTTTTTATAATTTCACCAGTCAGCTTATCGAATAAGCCGGGGGAATGCCATTTAGTCTGGTCTTCTTCGGCAAGTTTGTAGCCTTTGCCTTTAATGGTTTTTGCGTGAAGAAGCTTTGGACCCGGGATGTCTTTTAAATCGGTTAGAACTTTTACCAGGCGTATGACGTCATGGCCATCAGCAGGACCGAAATACCTGAATTTGAGGCTTTCAAATATATTGCTCTGGTGAAGAAGCAGGGTTTTAACGGAGTGTTCTATTTTGGAAGCAGCGCCCTGGGCCTTGAGTTTACCCAGCGTTCTCCATACATCATCCCTGAACTTATTATAGGTATGTGAGGTCAATAAATCTGTAAGGTAATCCCTGAGTGCCCCAACATTCGGGTCTATACTCATGGTATTATCATTCAGGATAACGAGAATGTTTGTATCAAGGTAGCCGGAATTATTCAATCCTTCAAAGGCGAGTCCTGCTGTCATGGCACCATCACCAATTACGGCAATATGCTGACGCTTGGTATCACCTTTAAGCTTTGAAGCCGCCGCCATTCCCAATGCAGCGGATATAGAAGTAGAAGAGTGCCCCACTCCAAAAGTATCGTATTCACTTTCAGCACGTTTTGGAAACCCCGCTAAGCCGTTATGCTTGCGGTTGGTATGGAAATTATCCCTTCTACCGGTTAATATTTTATGACCGTATGCCTGATGCCCTACGTCCCAAACCAACTGGTCATAAGGAGTATCAAATACGTAATGGATGGCAACGGTAAGATCCACCACACCAAGACTGGCGCCAAAATGGCCACCATAAACGGATACTACATCAATGATGTATTGGCGTAGTTCCTGACATACCTGAGGAAGCTGTTCAAGTGATAGCTTCTTGAGATCAGCGGGGCTATCTATCTTGGAAAGCAACTTACCCGGCTTTATATCCATTTGCATAAATTATAGTTCAAAGTTACGAAAAATCAATAAAAGGGACAAATGACCTGGGACACGGGACAAGTGGATTGCTTATTTTTGCGGATTATGGCAGTTTTAATCACTCCCGGCTTTACCAGTTCATTTTCAGAGATTTCTTTGGCAAATAACATTCCGTTTGATGATTTTTCGCAGAAAATTGTGAAAATAATATCGGATTGGAAAGAAGGGAAGGAGTTTTCCATGCTCACTTCAGGCTCCACAGGAGAGCCCAAAAAGATCATCCTGGACCGCGAAGTAATGATGGCTTCGGCACTGCAAAGTGTACATACGTTCGGTTTGAGGAGTGATGATACTTTTTTGTGCTGCCTTTCCACAGATCATATTGCAGGATTGATGATGGTCATCCGCGCACTGGTGATCAATGCAAACCTGATCGTTATTCCGCCGGGTTCGAGCCCGTTTGAAAATTTGCCCTTGACGATAACTTCGAATCCTACGTTTGCGGCTTTGGTTCCCATGCAGGTCGAGAATTCCCTCAATAACCAGTTATTTAAAAACCTGAAAAGGGTCATTGTCGGCGGGGCACCGGTTTCTTCAGGTCTCGAAGAAAAGATCAGGGATAGTAAAGTCCCAATGTACCAAACCTATGGTATGACGGAAACCTATACGCATGTTGCCTTGCGGAAACTGAATGGGGAATATGCATCAAATACGTATTTTGCATTGGAGGGAATTCATTTTACAAAAGACGAAAGGGATTGCCTGGTGATTCACGCACCAGAATTGAAAATAGCATCTTTAATTACCAACGATGTCGTGGATATCATCGATGACACACATTTCATCTGGCATGGAAGGATAGACAACGTGATTAATTCCGGAGGAATAAAGATCCAATTGGAAAAGATTGAACGCGCTGCTGAGAATGTATTGGCGGAAGGCATTTCCCTTTTTGCAACCGGAATTAAAGATGAAAAACTTGGCGAAAAGCTGGCCATTGTAATTGAAGATGAAAAATGGAGCGATGATTTAATAAGTACACTTATTATAAATTTGCAAAAGACGTTAAGTTCCTATGAAACTCCTAAGGAATTCATTTTCGTAAAAGAGTTTAAAAGAACAGCGCTGGGGAAGATTGACAGGATAGGAACGTTGAAGAATGTGATAATTGGGTAATTTGCTAATGTGCAAATGAATGCCGCATTTTTTTTGCCAATTGCCAACTGATGACTACAAACTGCCTGCCGCCAACTGTGCATCTATCCATTCTCCGAACTGTTTCTTCCACATCATGCCGCTGTACCTGCCAAGCTCCTTGCCTTTATAAAAAACCAGGGTAGTGGGTACGCTTCTGATAGTGTGATGAAGCGCAATTTCAGAATTAAGGTCAATGTCTATTTTCAGCAATTGCCACTTACGGGCATTATCTAAGGCGAGTTCATTTAGAATGGGATCGAGCCAGGTGCATGGTTCGCACCAGGTTGCCCAAAAATCTATCACTAGTGGCGTTGATTCGCTGAGTAAGTTTAATTCTTCAATAGTCATTTCAAATGCAAAGGTACTGAATTCTAATCCACGTAAGGATTTGCAAATTTGATTAGGAACAATTATTTGGAAATGGTTAATTTTGACCTTTAGATTCATTATCAAGGAAATACTTTATATGAAAAATATTCTATTGCTCTCGTTTATGTTTTGTGCTTTTGCCTTTTCGTCTTTTGCTCAGACTTCTATGGAATATGGTGGCGAATATGTTTATTCCACGAATGATGCAGCTCATCCATGCATTACGAATGAACAGTACAAGGCAATTGAAAAAAAATGTGCCGAAGCTTTAAAGCTTTATGGAATACCAATGCAGAAGAAAGCAGCAAGAACGCATTTCTACTGGCCTCTCAAACCCGTAAGCGGGTTTAAGGATAGCAGCTATTATTATATTGGAAATTATGTAGACCAGGATACTACCGACACTTCGTTCAAGGATTATAATTGCGGAAGGACTACTTATGACGGCCATAGAGGAACAGATATAGTCATGCAACCTTTTCCGTTTTACAAAATGGACAATAACCAGATTCATATTGTGGCAGCAGCAGCCGGTATTATCATTCAAAAGTCAGATGGATATTTTGATAAAAATTGCGCTTCGAATAACAATACGGCTAATTATGTTATCCTCATGCATCCGGATAGTTCGTTCTCTCTTTACTGGCATATGAAGAGAAATTCCCTGACTTCAAAAAAGGTTGGTGATGCAGTTGCTGTTGGTGATTTCCTTGGAATTGTTGGTAGTTCAGGAGCCTCTTCAGGTCCTCACCTGCATTTTGAAGTTTGGAAGAACATTAATAAAAGCTCCTTGCAGGACCCTTATGCGGGGACGTGTAATAAATTAAATGACAGTACCTGGTGGGTAAATCAGAAAGCCTACACAGAGCCGGCTATTATTGCTGCAGATATGGATACAGCCCCGCCCATTCTTCCTGCCTGCCCTAATACAGAAACCCCTAATGAAGATAGCTGTTTTACGCCGGGAATAAAAGGGGTTGTCACTATTTTTATCAGGAATGAAACAGCTGGTATTAGTGCAATTGTAAAGATTCTAAATCCTGATGGAACCACGTATCTTACATGGACTCATAAGAGCATTAAATATTATAACTGTACATATTGGTACTGGTATAAAACTCTTCCAACTACACCTGGTGTTTATACCCTTGAAGTAACATATAACGGAAAAACTGTCGATAAAAAATTTACAGTGGATTGTGGTGCAGTTTCAGGAATACAATCTGCCACTAACGAATCTCAAATTCAAATTTCTCCGAATCCAACAAATGGGATATTGAATTTGTCCGGCTCGGATTTGCACAATGGGAATTATAATTTTACTATACAAAATGTTTTGGGGCAAATTGTTTTGCAGGATCATTCTTTAATTCAAAATAATAATTTCCAAAAGATAATTTCATTGTCAAATTTCCCAAATGGAGTATATTTGCTGACGATTGAAACAGGGAATGGGAAAATTATCAGGAAAATCGTTAAACAGGATTAACCATTATAAGGTTGTCCTTTGGCGTAGTGGAATTTTACTGTGTCTATTTAGTGCTTGCCATCAGTCTAGCCCACGAAATACCGCAAAAGTTGAATACACAATTGATACTTCCAAAATTACGGTTATTCCGTTTGATACGTCTGATCATATTTTCACTAAAGATTGTAAGGCTACCAATATTTCTGCAAGCGAAATTCACAAGGGAGAAATCATTTTGGCTGATTGCATAAATAGCTGGAATAATAAAATTAACGAATCAAATAAGAAACATGTAGATAAGCAAGAGGATTTTAATGATTATTCGGTTGATCTTAAGAAATATAAACGTCAATATTTGGCAGTCCTAAATGCTAATGGTGAAAAAGAAGTTTGGATTAATTGTTTTTATACTGACTATTCGAATTTTTCATGGAAAAAAAATATCGTTTCGGTCCTTGATGGAGGGAAATGTTTTTTTAATGTAAGGGTGAATCTTACTACAGGGGAATATTATGATTTTGAAATGAATGGCAACGCATAAATGAAAAACATAGTTTTAATCCTGATTGTTTTCCTATGTGCGGCTCCTTCCTTCGCGCAAAATTCCCGTTATAAATTCACCGAAGATATTTTAAAGGAATTGAATGGTGACCGTGATTTTGATGCAGCAGCTATAAAACTTTCCTATATTGGAGAATATAAAAAAGACCTGGAGATATGGGATGCCGGTCATAAAACCTATTTATACAAAAGAGGAAGCGTTGACAGTATTGATTTTCATAAAAGATACAAGGCAGTTGATGCAAGGGAGTATATCCTGAAATGTGCCCAAAACAAACAGATCATTATTTTTAATGAGGCGCATAACCAGCCCATGCACCGTGTTTTTACAGAATCCCTTTTGCATGATCTATATAAAATGGGTTTCCGGTATTTCGGGGCGGAGGCTTTTAATCGTCTGGATACATTTTTAAGTAGTAATGAAAGTACGAATTACAGGGCAGAATTTTACACTGCAGAACCTCAATATGGGAATATGGAGCGCACTGCAGTAAATGAAGGGTATTATACCTTCGCTTATGGTGAGTCATCTACGGATGCCTCCGACCGTGAAAGCCAGCAGGCAGCATACATCAAGGCCATTTTGGACAAGGATCCAAAGGCTAGGATTGTGATCCATTGTGGGGCCGGGCATATTTACGAAGAAGCATTTGGCGGTTTCACTCCCATGGCTGCACGATTAAAGGAAATGACCGGCATTGATCCGCTGACAGTTGAGCAGGAGGTGATGACAGAACATTCAAAACCCAAATTCGAGGAATCCTACTTTGATTTTGCTTCCCCGGATTTTGATGCGGTTTATCTGGATACGGCCAACAGGCCCTTTTATATTTCCGGAGCGGTGGATATGCAGGTTTTTCACAAGCGTACTAAATTCATAAACGGACGCCCCGACTGGATGTTTTCAAACGGAAGAAAGCCTTGTCAAATTGTTGAAAAGATCAAAACAGGTTTTCCCTGCCTGGTTTTTGCCTACCATCCCTACGATGATATAGCCCTTGCTATTCCTCAGGATATTATTGAAGTAAGAACCAAAGTAGATGACAAGGTTTTGGCTTTGCCCAAAGGTAAATACATTATCATTGTCAAGGATAAGGATGGTGGTAAGCAGGTGCTTACGACGAAGTTTTGAGGTTCATAAAACGCATTTAAATTTTCAAAGAAAATTAAGCAGGCAGGGTGGTGTGAACGGCGCCGCCGGAAGGCTTGCGGCGCCTTGATTTTTTTGTTACTTTTTTCATCAAGGAAAAAAGTAAGGCTATTCAGTAGAA
>CAILMK010000625.1 GCA_903835275.1 uncultured bacterium
AATTAAAGTCAATATTTGAAAATGTGGGATTTGACATACCTCCTCCAAATGGATTCCGAAGGGTATCGCCTTTGGAATTTAAAAATCTCACTTCCTGTGTATTGGGAAAATAAGTAACCCGCTGGGCTTGAATTCCTGAAAAAGATAAAAAGGCAGTTATGAGAATGAGGTAGTTTTTCATAATATTGGCATATTTGAGATGTAAAGATACTAAAAGTTTAAATTACATCGCCTGAAAAGAGTCGGAATTATCTGCTGACGACGACCTTTTGCTTGGCTACTCCCCCATTTCCATCACGGATATTCAGAATATAAATTCCATCCGGAAGTTTTGAGACATCTGCATTTACATATTGTACAGGCGAATTTCCCCAATAATTTTGAACCTGCTGACCGAGGATATTCGTCATGGTATAGGATAAAATTCCATTGCTGGAATTGATAGTAAGCGACTGTGAAGCAGGATTAGGATAAATTGAAACGGACACTTCGGGTTGTACAGTTTCCACGGCAGTAATGACCGAATGAGAACTGTAATAATACATTCCTCCCTTGCGGTTTCCAATCATCAGGTCCGGGAGGCTATCGCTATTTAATAATGCTGCAGCAGGGTGCACTTTGTTTCCAAAATTTCTTGTTTCGTATTTTGTGGTTAAAGGATTAAATAAGAAATCCTGTTCAGGATACATGATGCCGTTCAGGTTATTTTGAATATCCATGTAAATGAAGAGGGTGCCGGTAGCGGAACCACAAATAAGGTCAAGATTGCCGTTTCTGTTCAGGTCTGCAAAAGTTGGGGCTGAATTGGCATCATTTCCACTGCTTGTATCTGTAGGGTCAGTTGTAATAATATTTCCGAAATGGGAATTTTTTAATTCGTAATTAAGCAACTTTTTACCGCCCACAGTGGTGTAGCCTAAGCCTCTGTAATAAGCCAACGTTCCTGATTCATTTCCAATCAAAATATCCGCGATGCCATCCTTATCCAGGTCTGCAATGGCAGGGGTACTCCAGTTCCCCACATCAATGCTATCAATGATAAATGGGTTTGCTTCCTGGGTAAAAATATCTGCTGAGGCGTTTCCAATATTATGAAAATACAGCAAGGTACCATCCACTTGTCCGAGTAGAAGGTCCATTAATCCATCCCCATCAAGATCTCCGAAAGCAGGGGAAAGTCCGAGATAATTTTTTTTGCTTAAACTGAGCCAGTCATTATTGATCATTTTAAATACAGGTTCACCCTTTGCACCAATATTTTGATAGAGCACCAGTCGGTTTCCCAGTTCTCTAAGATCGCCTTCAGTGGCAACGACCAGAAACTCCGGAATACCATCTCCATTCCTATCCAGAAAAGCGGGATTTGCCTGTACTCCAAGGTCTATTTCATCCTCCTGAAGGAAATTACTTTGTTTGTACTTAAAAACAGGGTTATTATTTTTGCCGTCATTATGATAATACTGGACGTTATTTATAGCAGTATCCACCCCGTATTGCAAGGGTGATACTAACAGATCGCGCACTCCGTCATTGTCTATGTCCACTAAAAATGCACCCGGGCAATAACGCATCTCTTTCAGATATGTTGTATCGTAGGAAGTGATTGTATCAAAAAGATGTTTATATTCTTTCTTTCCATTCATTAAAAGTATAGGCTTTGAACCATTGATGTCCGTATAGATAATATCCATATCCCCGTCCCCATCGGCATCAAGTGCTGTCATATTGCATCCTGCATGTTGTTGTTTCAGGCAATGAGTAGCCCAGTTGTTTCCAAGATACGGAGGGTGAGCAAAGGAATCCGCAGACGGCTTACT
>CAILMK010000626.1 GCA_903835275.1 uncultured bacterium
AATGGCAATTCAGATATTATTGTTTCAAGTTATATTTTGGTAACCGATTACGCAAGTTTTAATACCGTAACTCTAAACAAGGCAACAGGAACATTTAGTTATTTAACGGTAAACCGCATGTTTTTGAATAATGCCCTGAGTGCCGGAAGGGTCACCATTACGGGAAAGGGAAATAATACCATTCATAATTGCATTGTAGATGGATTCTGGGAGCTATTAAACGACAATACTTTTGATACCATACAATGCAGGAGAGGTTCTGCCCTTATGCTTGATTCTACTTATACGCAGACCATCAATAATGCCCTGATCTGCGAGGGTACTTGCAAGAGCAGGGTAACGATTACTTCCTCCTGGCCGGGTTATTATGGCACGATTTCAAAAAGCTCGGGAACTGTAACATTGAATAATGTGAATTTGCAGGATGTTGATGCGAAGGGTGGAGCTACCTTCAATGCGAACAACAGTGCTGACCTTGGAAGAAATTCCGGCTGGAACTTCGGCGCGAATTCTTCAAACACTTATTACTGGGTAGGGAATTCCGGCAAGTGGAGCAGTGGAAATCATTGGGCAACTTCCTCAGGTGGATCAGCCTCAGGATGTGTACCGGGGCCATTGGATGATGTTTATTTCGATAAAAATTCTTTTTCTAAATATGGTCAGGATCTGGAAGTGGATTCCTTCGGCTATTGCAATTCCATGGTATGGAAAAATGTAAGTGGAAATCCTAAACTATGGAGCAATACCCAGCTTAATATTTATGGATCCCTGCAGCTGGAAACAGGTATGCAGACTGATTTTTCAAAAACAACGATGAATTTCCGTTCATCTGATACAGGGAATACAATTACAACGGCATCGCATAAAATCGATAATCTTTATTTTTATGGCAAAGGGGGAAAATGGGCTCTGGAGGATTCGCTTTCGTCATCAGTGATCAATCTTTTAACCGGGACGCTGAATACCCAAAGCAATAATATCGGGACTCTTAATTTTGCAGGAAACTATTTATTTAAATCTCTGGATGCAGGTACTTCAAATATCTGGGTTACCGCCAATTTTTCTTTTATGTGTCCTGTTACCGGTTCATCAAATTTATATACATACACATTCATCAGTAGTAATACTGCTTCATTTAATAATATACACGTTACCAATTCTGCCAACTTTAATTCTTTAACGGTAAATAATCTGTACCTGGATCATGCGGGCCTTGCTTATTTTGCGGGCGTTACGACTACTACAGGAGGCAATACCATTCATAATTGTGTAATTGATGGGTTATGGTATTTATATACGGACTTGAAGGTAGATACCATGCAACTCAAAAAAGCAAGTGTTCTGCAAATCAAAGCCGGAGAAACTTTGACTCTTGCCAAGGCCTTATATAGTTTTGGAAATTGCAGGGAGCGTGTTACTATTTATTCCGATGCACCGGGAAGCACATCATACATAAAGAAAACTTCAGGAACGGTTTCACTGACCTATGTAAATATTCAGGACAATGAAGCAT
>CAILMK010000627.1 GCA_903835275.1 uncultured bacterium
CCATAATTCCCTACGGGAGCCCCAACGGAAACTTTTACATGCCCGGTTGTTTTAGGAGGCGTAGAAGTTGCAGCTTTTTTACATGAAAAAGAAATTGCCGAGATTAAAAATAGCGAGAGAATAACAAAGTTTTTAGTCATAAAATCAAGTTTTGTTTAAAAATTTAGTGCAAATCTAAGGAAAAACATCTTTTGAGGACATTTCCATGGTGTAAAAATTTTCCTGTATACATTTTCGATAATCACCTATTCCTTTACCTTTAGCCTCCATGAGGCATGTTCAATTCTTGATTTTGACATGCCCTGCAATTGTTCCGGGGTTATTTTTTCCATGACGTGGGGCATTGCACTCATTTCCCTGTAATCAATGATAACCTCATTATCTACTATTAGTCCGCACCTTGCAAAATATTCTCTGGCGTCCTCAAAACTTTCAAATTTTTTGTCCTCTACCTTATGCTTCTGCAAAAAAGTTTCAAGATCGTCATTCATCGCTACGTTTTCACTGAGTACTTTATCCTTTAGATAAATATCGGCGGTGATCCAGTAACCTCCTCGTTGTTTCAATACTTTATGAATGATGGTACCCAGCTTTTCCTTTTCGTCCGTTTCAAGGTACATCAAAAGGCCTTCGTTAATAATGGCAATCGGTCCTTCAGGAAAACGCTTTATAATATTCATGAATGCGTCCTCGTCAAGCGCATTGAGAGGAAGGACTTCGAGGGTTCCTTTCGGATGAAAATCCTCACCCTTTATTTTCCCAAGAATCATTTTTTTAGTTTCAATCAAGTCCGGCAGATCGGTATCAATATAATGGACATCATCATTCTGTACAGCTGCCAGTCCGCGGAAAGAAAAACCCGAGGAAAGTTCAAGGATATTTTTAATCTCCAAACCGTCCAATAATTGGTTAATGCTAAGATATCTTCCTTCAAAATGAGCAGTCCTTAAACAAAACAGCAGGTCCTTGTCGTGATACGTCGGTGTATATTTTTCACCTTGCGATATAAGCTCCGCTGCTTCCCTGGCAAATGGTATGGAAGTAAGCCCCTTCATAAGCAATAATGATTTTGCTGAAGGGCTTATTGTATTGAAATAATTATTGTTTTCCATGGATAAAGTACTTTGAGCTCTATTTAGTCCGCCGCGGCGGATAGATATTAGAATTTACTACTTCGGATGATACTTTGAAAGTGTCAGAATCTTCCTGTAATCTTTTTCATCAAACAGTTGTTGCAGGGAAACATCCTTATGGCTATTCATATATTTACGAACGATCTGCCAACCCAGCCACTCTCCCAGCCTTGGCGCGGATTCTTGTGGAATACCCGTGGCATTAGTGAATGGGGCATCCTTAAGAAATTTCACCTTTAGTTCATTATCCGTTTTGAAGAAGATGTCCTTTCCTGTGAAATAACCCCATATTTCCGAAGTGTTTTCATTGCACCATTTCAATTGCGCACCGGTATATTCAATTTTCAGGGAATCCTGCATATCAGGGGCCATGGCATCCAGGAAATAATACAGTTTCCCTGCCTGTATTACTTCGCTCAGCAATGTATTATCGGTCGTAATCTTATTTTCAAACCTGCGGGTAAAATAGGCCTTTACCACTGTTTCAGGGATGTATTCTTTGCTGCATTTGGCAGAAATAAACTTGGGAATATCAATATTGGAGGCGGAATAATATTTATAATCCGGCCCTAAAAACATATCCAGACAAATGCAATAACGCCCCGTTTCTGTAATGTAGACTTTGTAGGAAAAAGAAGTCATCATTGTGGCAAATTTCGGAATGGTATCCTTCGGGAAATAATACTTCAAATGGCTAAAAATATCCGTCAGTTGATTTTCAATATCCCCGATCTCCTTTGTTGAATATTGTTTTTTCATTTCCGAATAGACGTCCTTCATGAATTTATTGGTCACAAAATTGGGTTTCCACAATTCAAGCATTTCGGCAGTATCTATGTCCCTTCTTTTACGGAAATCATGCGGATAAAGATCAAACATGAATGCCCTTACGATATCCGGGTATTTTTTATAAAGCGCGGTAATTGCAGGGGTAAAATTGTTGGTATCACTCTCAAAAAGCTCTTTATCGAACCTTTCAATTTTGACCTTTTCCTTCAGTTCAGGGGTCTTAACTTTGAGCCTGTCACCTCCGCAGGAATAAATAAGCAGGCATAAGGACAGAAAAGATGCGATTTTTGAATATTTTTGCAGCACAATACAGTGTTTCATCATAAGAACGCAAAATTATGAAAAAGCTTTCCTACATTTTTACTTTTTTACTTTTCTCTTTAACAATCCAGGCTCAGGACTATCCTTCCTTCAGTCCCGGTATTGACTTCAGCCCCAACCTCGGATGGGTTAGCGGACAGGCTAATACCAATTATAATGCCGCCTCAGATAACATAAAATTTGGATACAGTATAGGTGTTACGCTGGACTATATGGCTAAGGAAACATATGGATTTGCCACAGAATTCAGGATTCAAACACTAAACCTTGGATATAAATTGAGTAATGGTAATTCCACAAGGGATTACAATGCAAGTTACCAATATGTTGAAATTCCGCTCGCTTTAAAGATGAGAACGGTTGAATTTGGATATACACGCTTTTTCGCAAAAGCCGGGGTTGACCTGTCGGTGCGCACAAAATCCGGCGCTGCGGTTACTTATTATACTTATGATCCTACAGGCAAAGTTATCAGTACTGTTTCCTCCGGGACTGCAAATATAAACGCTTTCAGCACCCCTGTTAACCTCGGTTTGCTCATAGGAATGGGCTTTGAATATACCCTTGCCGGAAGCACATCACTTGTTGCCGGGCTTACTTATCACTATGGAGTCCTTGATATTTACAAGGATTCAGGCGATAATTATTCATTAGACACCCGTTATGTTTCACTGGATCTCGGAGTGAAATTCTGATTTAATTTCCCCTATGAAAATTGCGCTGGCACAACTTGATTATCATGTTGGTAATTTTGAAAAAAATACCTCCAAAATAATCCATGCCATTTCCGAGGCTAAGAAAGACGGGGTGGATATTATCGCTTTCGCGGAACTTGCCATCTGCGGGTACCCTGCCTGGGACTTTCTTGAATTTGATGATTTCATCAATAGATGTGAGGCAAGTATCCGGGAAATAGCGGTTCATTGTATTGGGATTGCGGCAATAATCGGCGGACCATCGCGTAATCCGGTTCCTGAAGGAAAAAATCTTTACAATACAGCATTTTTCCTGAATAATGGGAATGTTGAAAAACTCATCCACAAAACATTGCTTCCCACCTATGATGTTTTTGATGAGTACCGCTACTTTGAACCAAATACAGCTTTTGCCTGTGTAGATTACAAAGGCAAAAAAATTGCGGTCACTATATGTGAAGACCTGTGGAATCTGGATGATGATCCCATGTATACGATAAATCCGATGGATTATCTTATAAAGGAAAAACCCGATTTTGCTATAAATATTGCTGCTTCTCCTTTCTCCTATACACACGATGCCTCGAGGGTAAATGTACTCAGTAGAAATGCTGCAAAATACAATATTCCCTTTTTCTATGTAAACCATACTGGGGCACAAACAGAGCTTATTTTTGATGGTGCTTCCATGGTTGCACATCCGGATGGTACAATCATTAAGCTACCCGTATTTGAAGAGAAAATTTCGATCTTTAATCTTGATGAAATCTGCACAGGGAAATATCCGGAATATACCGCCCCACAGAAATATGCATTAATTACCAGTGCACTGGTGGAAGGTATCCGCGATTATTTCCATAAAATGGGTTTCAAAAAAGCTGTTTTGGGACTTTCAGGCGGTATAGATTCGGCGGTGGTTTTCGCACTTGCCGTCAAAGCACTTGGGAAGGAAAATGTTCTACCCGTATTGCTCCCCTCACCCTATACTTCGGATGCCTCCAATTTAGAAGCTATTGAAATGGCAAAAAGACTTGGGACAGATCATAAAATTATTTCGATAGCATCCATTACTTCCTCTTATGAAAGTGTTTTAAAACCACTTTTTGAAGGTTTTGAACCCGGGCTTGCCGAGGAAAATCTGCAGGCACGCAGCAGGGGTACCTTGCTAATGGCACTAAGCAACAAACTTGGATATATCCTCATAAACACTTCCAATAAGAGTGAAATAGCCGTAGGGTACAGTACTCTTTACGGAGATTCGATCGGCGCATTTTCAGTCCTGGGGGATCTTTATAAAACCGAAGTGTATGAACTGGCAAATTACATTAATGCCACAGAAAACAATCCCATCCCGGAGTTCATTATTACCCGCCCTCCTTCAGCGGAATTGCGTCCCGGTCAAAAGGATTCCGATAGTTTGCCGCCCTATAAAATACTCGATGAGATTTTATTTGAATACATTGAAAACCGTAAAGGCCCTAAGGAAATAATTGCACAGGGACATGAAGAAGAAACAGTGCAAAGAATACTAAAACTCGTCAACGCAAGTGAATATAAACGCTTTCAGGCACCGCCGATTTTGCGGGTATCCGAGAAAGCATTCGGTGTAGGCAGAAGGCTTCCCATTGTAGCAAAATATCTTTCCTGATTTTTGATTAATGGCCGGAATTCCATTGTGAAAAGGGTAGGTTTTTTTCATAAAAACCTCGTTTATAACTTGCAAATTCCCTGATTTTATCATTTTATATTCCGGACCAATTCGTTGAACCTTTACAAATATGAAGGTAATACATTGATAATAAGATATATAAATTTATCATTTTGAACCCGGTTTTAAGTCTGTATTCTAAAAATTTTATTTAACTTGCGTTGTTTTCGTTGAAATTACATTACGGTACAAGATTAATGTTGGGCGCAACATACGTTATAAGAACGGCAATAAGTAGAATCATTCCCCTCAGCATTTTGACGGGACTATTTTTGTTTTGCCATTTTTCCGCAAAGGGAGAAAATGTCCGCGCCATTGTGGATAGTTGCAAAGTAGCATTGCGCGTCCAACATACCAATGCCCAGTATATTGAAGCAGACCTCCTGATTGCGGATGCCTATGCGGAATTTTTTCACACTCCCGATTCATGTCTTATTTATGCCAATGATGCCATAAAGCGCATTGGGAAAAATACTATAAGCAAGGAATACGTTCGTGCAAATGTCAGCATGGCAAAGGCATATTATGTAGATCGTAAACCTGAAAAGTGCGTTACGCTTCTTGATAGTATTTATACCATCAGCAAGGCCCTGAATTTTTCGTATGGAATATACAAGGCACTTTATTATAAAAGTATTTTATACAATGACATCAATGAGCCTGACAGTGCCATTAATTTCTTAATGGAAGCACTTGAAGTAAATAAAAAGGCTAAAGACTATACTGACCTTGCAAGCGCCTACAATAATATCGGTGAATTGTATTTTTCAAGAAAGCAATATAAGAAGGCGCTGGAGTACGATTTTCAATCCCTGCAAATATGGAGAAAGGCTGAACCTGCAAGAGTTTCCGGCATTTTGAGTGATGTGGGAAACTGCTATTTTTACCTGGAGCAATACGATTCCGCCCTGAAATATTACAACGATGCCTTTGCCAATAGCAATGCAAGTAATAATACCCTGGGATATGCTTTCAGTTATAATAATATCGGCCTCGTTTACTTCAAAAAAGGCGAATATGGAAAGGCTTTAAATAACTACTACACAGCCCTAAATTATTATTATAAACTCGGGATGCTTCAGGGGATCACCAATTGCCTTGATAATATTTGCAAAACCTATATCGCTAAAAAAGATTACACAAATGCTCTCAAAGAGGCAAACCTTGCATTAAGATACGCCTTTCAACTAAAGGACCGGGGACTTGCCTATATAATTTACATAGACCTGAGCAATGTATATGCGGGGAAAAGAGACTTTGAAAAAGCATAC
>CAILMK010000628.1 GCA_903835275.1 uncultured bacterium
AACAAGATGTCAATACTTAATTAATATTTCTTTAAGATATTGTTAATTAAGCTCTTGAAAACAGAAATGTCGATTTTTTTTATCTTGATATTTTCTTAATCCACTGACCGATAATTACATGTATTGAAAATGTATTTCCTTCGTATCTTTGTGGTAGTTTTTAAAGGATAGGATCATGTTTCAGGCAGTAGCATTTTACAAATATGTTCAGATTGAAGAACCCGATGTTTTTGCAATACGACATTTAAAGTATTGCAAGCGTCTGGGCATTACGGGCCGCATATTAATAGCGGACGAGGGAATTAACGGGCAACTTTCCGGCACAAGGGCACAGTGTGAGCAATACATCAGCGATCTTCTTGCCAATCCCCTTTTTGTGGGTACTGATTTCAAGATTCATGATGAAGAAAAGCCTGCCTTTCAAAAGATACATGTGCGCTATAAACCTGAGATCGTTAATTCCGGTTTAAAAGACATCCGTGAAATTGATCCTTCCATAGAAACCGGAACACATCTATCCGCCGAGGATTTCAAGAAATTAAAAGACCGGGATGATGTTCTTGTGCTTGATGTACGCTCTAACTACGAGCATTTAATAGGCAAGTTCAAAAATGCAAAGACCCTTGACATGGAAAACTTCCGTGAATTCCCGGAAAAGCTTGCCGAACTGGAAGAATACAAAGACAAGACAATCATTACATACTGCACGGGCGGAATCAAATGCGAAAAAGCATCTGCCTTGCTATTAAAAAGAGGCTTTAAAGATGTTTACCAACTTGATGGAGGTATCCTTAAATATGGCATGGAAGGCAGAGGAGAAGATTTTGAAGGAAAGTGTTATGTTTTTGACGGCCGCATAACCGTTGATGTGAATTCAGTAAATCCGAGTATCATTACCAAGTGTATCCATTGCGGAGAAACTTCTGCCCGCTATGTAAACTGCTCCAACGAGCTTTGCAACGACCAGATCATCCTCTGCGAAAAATGCGGCTGGGAATGGGAAGGTGCATGCAAGGAATCCTGCAAGGAAGCGCATCTATCCAAGCGCGCCTATGATGGTACGGGATACTATGCCAAGCCTTTTGCCCAGGGCCGTGGCGAAAAGATGGCGCTGGACGAAAGGGAATGAAATGGAATTTACGATTTTAGATTTACGATTTAAAAAATACGTAGAGACGCTCCGCCGCGGCGGACATCGCGTCTGGTCTTCTATAAAAATAACAAATGAATAAGTACCAAAGGGCGCCGGAACATATACTGGATTTTCACGGGAATACGGTAAAGGAAGTTGAGGAAGACTTGAATGCATTTATGCGCACTAATTCTTTCAAATACATCCGTATTATTACCGGCAAGGGAGTGCACAGCCAAAACGGCCCCGTTATCCGTGAATTCATTAAAAAATATTTATCGAAAAAGATGATCCGTTACAGTCAATCCAAACCACAGGATGGAGGAGATGGGGCACTTGAAGTATTCTTTGAGTGAACTGTAAAATCAAAAATCATCTATATTTGCATTTCATAATTTGAATACCATGAAAAAAATAATTTTCAGCATCCTCGCTTTCCTAATGCTCACTTCATCTCTTTTCTCCCAGGGGAAGTATCCTTCAGGTTGTGGCGTAGTGTATGCACTCATGCAGGGAGGAAAACCAGTCTTGCAGATCAAGGACTATAAGTTTCAGAATCTGATAGCCAACTATTATCTTGCCTCAGAAAAAATCCAGATTGTTTGCACTGATATTAACGTCCACTATAATGAAGGAAATACCTTTGCATATCTTGTGATACGCGGAACTTACAAGGATAAAAAACCGGGTTCGCGTGCCATGGCTATTCGCCTTGATATGAAAGATGATAAATTCACCCTGAATTGCAATGGAGCATGCGGCTTCTGCAGTTCTGAGGGTTGTGATGGATGTGAAGTAAAATTTAAACCTGACGGAGAAATACAGGGCTGCACGTGCAAAGCCGGCAATGTAATATGCCTTAGTAGTAGTATGGCAGCCTTGCCTGATGACCTTAAGAAATTGATGCCGTTCAGATAATCAATTACGTCCGCCGCGGCGGAACGGAATTACGAATTACGATTCAACATCAGCAAAAGCTGCAAAAGCAAATTCTATTGCCAACTGGGGATTTAATACAAATCCTTATATTTGTTATTCTAAAAATTAATCCATGAATAACAACAAACTTTTTTCAGCCTTCAGGGTCATAATATTCTCAGGTATTATTTGCTCCATAATGAGTTTTAATATTTCAAAAATCATACCTGAAAGCGAGAGTGCATGTGGAAGTAT
Organism: uncultured bacterium; assembly: GCA_903835275.1. GTDB lineage: Bacteria > Bacteroidota > Bacteroidia > CAILMK01 > CAILMK01 > CAILMK01. The sequence continues at coordinate 2,306 of CAILMK010000628.1, forward strand.
TTACGGCATTATTAAAAACGGGAAAGCCGAACTTGTAGCCAATGAAACTTACATTAAACAGAACATCAATGCTTATTGGTATGTCAAGGAAAAAATACATGTAACCGTTACAAAAATCGCTATAAAATACGCTCCAAATACCCCTTTCATTTATCTACTCATCTACGGAAAAAGGGATGAAGCCCCGAACAGCTCTGTAAATCTTGCTGTAACCCTCAAACAAAACGGGAGTAATCTACTCCTAAATTGTGATGGATATGTGAGTATTTGTAAGGGCGAACCTTGCAATGCCTGTGATTTTGATTTCAAACCATCCGGCGAAATGAGCGGATGCAAATGCGAATCTAAAAAGGAAAATTCATGCAATCATACCCTTATTAGTAGAATAGAGGATGACCTTGTTAAGTACCTTCCGAGAGGAAAGTAAATAATTGTCGATTAAGCCTGAACGCATCCGAATTAATTATATTCGCATTATAAACAAACCAAATGAAATACACCCTCATTGCAGTTCTAATTGCATTATTGCTATCTTTTTCATGCAAAAAGAAGGACAGTCAAAATGATTCTCCCAAGACTACAAGCACGACAACTGGAACTTTAACAACAGGAACAGGCGCCACTACTTCATCAACTTCATCCGGAACAACAACTTCCACTACTTCTGTAATGACTACCGCCGGTTCTAATTGTGCCCCTATTTACTATGACAATGGTAGTGAAAAAGTTTATTTTGAATATGATTCAAATTGGGTTCTAAAAAAGGTCGTTTACAAGCCAAAAATAAAAACTGATAGCGGAAGTTATTATGAACTATTTCAAAATGCATCAGGGCAGGTCATCCAACAGAATACTGTAAGCGACCCGTCTTATGTGATTTATGAATACAAAATGAA
>CAILMK010000629.1 GCA_903835275.1 uncultured bacterium
ATATCCTTCGTAAACAACTTCACTATAATTTTTGTCATCCTTGGCAGAGGCACGCTTAATGGCAGCATCTACAGTATCCTTGGGCATATTCACGCCCTTTGCGTTCTGAATAGCTGTACGCAGGCGCGGATTCGATTCCGGATCAGGGCCGCCCTGCTTTACCGAAATGGCAATTTCACGCCCAATCCTTGAAAAGGCTTTGGCCATTGCGTCCCACCTTTTAAATTTTCTCGCTTTTCTGAATTCAAATGCTCTTCCCATATTGCAAAATTACTTAGAAATACAAAAATACGAATTAAGCCCAAAATTGCAGTTATTTTTTGATTGAATCATTAACATACAGGGTATCTTCAGCTTTCACACCTTTAAAAGCATTGTCCTTCATGGCTTTTTGCTGTTTCTTAATACGTCGTTTTATAGTGGCCTCGGTACTGAAATTGGCTCTGATCAGGGAAATGGGATTGAATATTGTAGGTTGCTCATTTCCCCTTTCACCGTTGTATTGAGTAGCCCCCGGAATTTTCAGCGTATCAGGTACGCGTTTATTCAGAAAATCAATTTTGAATTCATCATACGATTTTATTTTAATACTGGCTCCATGGTAGAATACTGTATCACCCTGCACATAGATGTACATAATTCCATTGTGTCTTTCGGGATTCATTGCTAGGTTAAATAACTGGGTTCTGAAACCCTTTGCAGCAATTGAAATACTATCCAAAAATTCGATGGGAATGAGAAAATTCCCATTTGAATCGCTTACCGCGGAAGTTTTGCTTCTCAAGTTAACTATTCCTGCATTGCGAATGATAGTGTTATTTCTAGCATTCAGTAATTTCCCGTGAAGAATAAATGAATTGTCCTGCGCTTTTGCCTGCAGATAAAACAGCCCGAAAATTACAGGAATAAAATACCTCACAAAATTTCATTTAGCATAAAACCAATAAAGGATGCTAAATGTTACAAATCTTCTTTAATGTGTAATTTGGAGTTTGTTTTTTGGAATTTGACGAATGTCACCATCCTTCCTCTCCAATGAGAGGAACAAACCTGAAGGTATCAAATACCTGGGTTTTGAAAGTTGATTCGCCGGTCTTTGTGATGCGGCGCATTTCCTGGGTTTCCTTATCGCCTACAGGAATTACAAGGTAACCTCCAACTTTTAACTGGAGCAATAATGTTTCAGGAATAATAGGCGCCGCTGCAGTCACGATGATCTTATCAAATGGTGCCTGTTTGGGTAAACCAAGGGTGCCATCGCCAACATAAGTTTTGACAATTATATTCAGATGAGCCAAAACTTTCTTTGCTTCATCGCTCAATTTCTGAACACGCTCTATGGAATAAACTTTTGCACCGAGCGATGCAAGTATCGCTGCCTGGTAACCGGAGCCTGTACCAATTTCAAGAATCTTTTCCCCGGGCTTCACTTCCAGTAGCATTGTTTGATACGCTACCGTATATGGCTGCGAAATAGTCTGCCCTTCCCCGATGGGAAAAGCCTGGTCATGATATGCTTTTTCTGCAAATGCTGAATCAAGGAAAAAATGTCTTGGAAGGTTTGCAATGACATCGATGAGTTTATAATCGAATTCTCCCTTGCGCGCAATTTCCTCCGCAAGTTTTTTACGCAGCCCCTTGAGTTTATATGTATCAACGAAATTTTTAGACATTTTTCCTGTTTACGCTTCGGTCTTAATCATACGGCAAAGAAAAATATTTTCTGCGCCATTGCGGTAACCTTCCAGATATTTTTGTTCTTCAATTTTTACGGAATGTTTTGCACAAAAGGCTTCAATAACATTTTCATTTTCCCGGCTATAGACGGAACATGTAATGTAAATCAAGGGTTTCCCAGTTTTCAGTAGAGGATAAACATGATCCAGTATTCTTAATTGCTTTTCAGTATATAAGGTTATACTGTCTTTGTTAAAATAAGCAAGGTGTTCCGGAGAACGTGCCCAGGTTCCTGAACCCGTACAAGGGGCGTCTACAACAATGCCATCCATTTGAGGAAGGGCAGGAGTTGCCTTCTCAAGATCAGTTTTTAATATTCTTGCAGGACGAACGTGATGTTTTTTGAAACGATCCTCAAGATTTTTTAAAATAGTTTCGCGAATATCTGAAACATAAAGTTCAACACCCTTATATGTTTCAACTAGTGATAAACTTTTTCCTCCGGCACCGGCACATGCATCCCACCATTTTTCTCCTTCGCTTGCCTTATAGTAGTCAACTGTCGATTGTGTGGATAGATCCTGTATCCTGAAATATGCTTTTTGAAAAGAAGGTAATTCCGTTAATTTTTCATTTGATTTGAATTTCCACGCAAGTTCATTGTATTTTTCGAATTCAATTCCGTTTAATTCAAGTTCGGTTTCTACAAACTTCTGCTTGCCGGGCGTTACTTTTATCCAAACGGATGCCTGGTGCAGATAACTTTTCAGTAATGAATCTTTATCAATATTTGAAGTAATTTCATCCGGGAAAGGAAAAACACTTTCAATCGTAAAATCAGGATAATGATTTTGAATAATTGCTAATTTGGAATCTATATCGAGCGAATAATCTTCTGTGAATTTTTGCTCAAGTAAAGGGACAGAATTAAAAAGGAAATCCGCTACGAAGCTTTTGTCTTCAAAGGTAAGATTTCCTAAACTTTTTCCAAGCCGGAAATAAGAATTACATAACTGACGTAATTCTTTTCGATCCCTGGAACCTGCGTTTTTGTTTTTCCTGAAATATTCCTGCAAATGTTCGCGCAAAGGAATAGGATACTCATACGATTCAATGATTTCCTTTAACTGGTTCAGGCGTATGGTGGATTTCATTAGCGCACCTTCTTGAATTCGTAATCTTCAAACTTTATAATATGCAAGCCGGTGTTTTTATATCCTGAACAGTTATCCGTTCTTTCAAAATGATAACTGGCATGTAATTCCTGCACGTTTTCATCGGTAAATGAACGTTGGAAATAGGTACCGTATTTGAAAAGCATGGAACTGTAAAAAACAATATCATCAAATCCACGGAAACCATATTCGTTTGGCTCCTCGTTGTATTTACTTCTGAATTTTTCAACAAATGATTTTACTTCTCTGTTGGAATAATCAATATTGAATGGTACCAGTAAATGGAAATTGTATTTATCCCAAATACTTCCTTCCAGTGATTTGAAATTTAACCATGGATACAATGCTACCACTGTTATATCATAATCCATCGTATCCAGTAATTGCACTTTGGACATTACAGTAGAAAGAAAAATTTCATTTTTGGAGGGTAAAAATAAAACCGTTTTTTCAGTAAAGCCTTTAAGTCCCGTGAATGAAACTGCCCCCTTTCCCTTATAGTCAATAACGTGCAATGAGTCACCCATTCCTTCTGCAACGAATGATTTTGAAATGGGATTGGTGGAAGTCGTCCTCTCGTTAACCAGGATAATACGCTGATCCTTGAAATCCTTTTTTATAAGTTCTGCTGCCGCCTTGCCGTAGGTTACCTGTCCGGGATTGGATTCAAGATAGTAGGTTTTATCAAAGCAGGTATCCAGCGTAGTTACCGGGGAAACAACATTGATTTTATTTGCATTGCAAAAAGGAACGATCTTTTTTAATTCAGACTCCAGTAAAGGTCCAATTACCAGATCAATACTGAGGGACTTTAAAGTATCTTTTAAACGGTTTAGCCCTGAAGCGTCGCGGGCATTATCAATTGCGTAAACATTTAATTTTGCTCCTGATTTTTTGAGGGAATCCAGCCCAAGCAAAATGCCTTTGTAATAATCACGCGAAATGGAAGCTGTATTTTTCTCTGCATTATTTACCTCATCCCGGTCAATATAAAATGGAAGTAAAACGGCAATGTTATACATTGGTTTATTTACAACCGGATAAATTTTATCAAGGCTATCGCTTTCTTTTCTGGAGAGTCGCAAAGCAGGTGTTGAAGGAACCGGAGTTTGTTTCTTTGCTTCTTCTTTTTTTATTTCCTGCCTCGGAGCAGTAGTTGATAAAGGCTTCTTCGCAGATGCACAACTCAGCATCAGCGTAAAAGCAATCATCATACTAACCAATACTCCTTTTTTATACATCGTTTCCTGTCTATTTATTTTGAGTTAAATCCGCAATCGAAAATCCGCTCCGCCGAGGCGGACGAAATCATTTTATTCCCACTCAATGGTTGCAGGTGGCTTGGAACTGATATCATATACAACCCGGTTAACACCTTTAACGGCATTAATTATCTGGTTGGAGGTTTTTGCAAGAAATTCATAAGGCAGATGTACCCAATCGGCAGTCATGCCATCCGTGCTTTGTACGGCACGAAGGCAAATGGCATTTTCGTATGTTCTTTCATCACCCATTACGCCAACGCTCTGAACAGGGAGAAGAATTGCTCCAGCCTGCCATACGGAGTCATATAATCCATCTTTCTTTAATCCGTTAATGAAGATTGCATCCACCTCTTGTAATGTGCGTACTTTTTCGGGAGTAATATCTCCCAATATTCGAATAGCAAGTCCGGGGCCCGGGAAAGGATGGCGCCCGAGAATGTTTGTTGGTATTTTAAGTTCTGCGCCAACTCTTCTTACTTCGTCTTTAAAAAGCGAATTGATAGGTTCCAAAACTTTCATGCGCATCTTTTCAGGAAGTCCTCCTACATTGTGATGCGATTTGATAGTTTGAGAAGGACCTTTTACACTAACTGACTCAATAATGTCAGGATAGATGGTGCCTTGTCCAAGCCAGCTTACATCTTTTATCTTGTGTGCTTCTTCATCGAATACTTCAATGAATACACGTCCGATTGCTTTTCTTTTTGCCTCAGGATCGGTGAGTCCTGCAAGCGCGTCATAGAATTTTTGTTTGGCATCTACTCCAATTACATTCAAGCCAAGTTCCTTATAAGATTCGAGAACTTCATCAAATTCATTCTTTCGGAGCAATCCGTTATCTACAAATATGCAATATAGTTTATCGCCTATGGCTTTATCAATAATAGTAGCAGCTACTGATGAATCCACTCCACCACTAAGGCCCATGACTACTTTGCCGTCGCCCACTTTTTCTTTTATTTCAGCAACAGCAGTTTCAACAAAATGTGCGGGAGTCCAACTTTGCTCCATGTCGCAGATGTCAACAACAAAATTTTGCAAAAGCATTTTCCCTTCCAGTGTATGCGCAACCTCCGGATGGAATTGTATTCCCCATGCCGGTTTTTGTGCAAACTGGAATGCGGCGAATTCAACGTTTTCAGTACTTGCAATTTTTATAGCGCGTTCAGGAAGCTTCAATATTGTATCGGCATGGCTCATCCATACCTGTGAATTCATGGTTAATCCTTTCAATAAAGGATTTGGTTTTATCATGGTGAGATTAGCCCTGCCATATTCGCGGATCTCTGCCTTGGCAACTTCACCACCGAAACTTTGTGCCATCAATTGTGCGCCATAGCATACTCCGAGAACAGGTACTCTCCATTCAATGAAATCAAGTCCTGCAGTTGGTGCATCTTCCGCACGAACTGAATAAGGGCTTCCGCTGAGAATAACACCCCTGATGGAAGTATCAAAAGCCGGAGCCGCGTAAAAAGGATGTATCTCGCAATACACATTTAACTCGCGAATTTTCCTCGCAATTAACTGCGTGTACTGGGAACCGAAATCTAATATTAATATTTTGTCCATTTTCTAGTTTAATCGTGCAAGGTTTTCTTCCAGCGCTTTTATTTTTGCTTCAGCATCTGCTTTTTTTGCATTTTCTTTTTCAAGAACATCTGCTTTTGCATTCTGAACAAAGCGTTCATTGCTGAGCTTGGCTGTTACTGATTTTAAAAAGCCCCTTGCGTATTCAAGTTCTTTTTCTATTTTTTCTTTCTCTGCAAC
>CAILMK010000630.1 GCA_903835275.1 uncultured bacterium
ACTCATTAATCAGACTGGTGCCCAGTGAGGTGCAATAAGAGACAAGTAATATCAGAATGTGAAAACTCAAATTTCTCGCATAGGTAGTTTCTGAATATTACGAAGGGAGAATACCGGTATTTACATATTATTTGTAATCATTGCAAATGGGCTTAAATTTGAAGTCCAACAAAGGGATTCATATCAATTTCCAGGCACTTTCGAACTGATTCCTGTCTGTTTTACAATGTATTTTTCTTTTCAATTGTCCACACAATGTGGATATCAGTATCGCCCAATCCTAAAAAAAAACCGCACCGGTATCGCTTTGCTCTTCTCAATGAAGCAAATTTCTGATATTTTACATGTATTTCAATGGGTTGGAATTTTCATTTTTCACCCCAACTGCAATTGTGGATTTCTATTTAAAATCATTTCAAATAAGATTCCTGCGAACTTCATTGATAAATTTTTTTAAGAAATTGATCATAGCTACTTAACTTTGCGCCCATAAACACAAAATATGATGCGAACGTTTAGAACAGCATTAGGCAGATTTTCAATTGCACTGCTCCTTGTATTTTCTTTCTCAGGCCTTAAGGCCGCTTCCGATCCAGTCAATGGTCAAAAGGTATTTGAGAACAACTGTACCGCTTGCCACAAGCTTGGAGCTGTTTTGATTGGTCCTGACCTCACCGGAGTGAAGAAAAGATGGCCTGACCAGGCTAAACTTCATGCTTTTGTAAAAACCCCGTCCGCTTTTTTGGATAAGGATCCATACATCAAAGGCCTTCAGGGAAAATATAATGGAACCATGGCACTTGCGCCACTTCCTGATAAAGATATTGATGACGTGCTTGCCTATGCTGATGCAGGTGGTGCAACCGGGGTATCTACTGCTCCTCCAATTGGCACTCCAGTTCAAGTATATACTCCTGTACCACAGGATAATTCATGGCTTCGCTGGATGTTCTACGGCATCGTTATACTATTAATAGTATCATTCTATTATACTAACAAACTCATCAGGAACCTGACAAAGAATACTCCTGATAAACCTGAAAAGGAATTCACAAGTACATGGCCACAAAGGGTTAATGCAATTTTGGCTCCTTTCTTCCTTATTCTCTGGTTTGTTCTTATGTTATACGAAACAAGCATTCACTCCAAGTTCCTGCTTCCTGAATCAGCTTCTGATGTAGGTGTGGAAATTGACCGTTTGTTCAATATCACAGCAATGGTAACCGGTTTTGTGTTTATTGTAGTCCAGATCGCATTATTCGCTTATGTATATCGTTTCCGTCATAAAGATGGAACCAAGGCATATTTTTATTCTCATAATAACCAGATCGAATTTATATGGACCATCATTCCTGCCGTAGCTATGGCAGCATTGGTACTTTATGGATTCAAAACCTGGCAGAAAGCTACCAGCAACCCTGATGATCATCCTGTTCTTATTGAGTGCTATGCATATCAGTTTGCATGGGAATTCCGTTATCCGGGTCCTGATGGAAAATTGGGTAGAACTGATTTCCGTAAAATTGACATGGCTACCAATCCTTTCGGTTTGGACATGGATGATCCTGCTTCCAAGGATGACTTCACTACCAAGGAATTGCACATGCCTGTTAACAAAGATGTTAAACTGGTATTGCGTTCCCGCGATGTAACTCACGGTGCATATCTTCCAAACTTCCGTGCTCAAATGTATGCACAACCGGGTATGGAGAATAAGATCAGGTTCAAACCTATCATTACTACCGCTCAAATGCGTGCAAAACTTCACAAGCCTAATTATGAATATGAAATGGCTTGCAACCAGCTTTGCGGTGCTGCCCACTTTAACATGAGAAGGGTTATAGTAGTGGAAACCGAAGAGGAATTTGCAAAGTGGTCTAAGAGCTTCAAGCCTTTCTATGCCACTTATATGGAAAACAATAATACTACAGCATTAAAATAAACGAACAACTAATTTTTTTATAATGAGTGCAGCAAATTTAGCCGGCCATACAGAGGAGGCTCAACATCATCACGAGGAGAGCTTTATCACCAAGTATGTCTTCAGCCAGGATCATAAAATGATTGCCCGCCAGTTCCTGATTACAGGGATTATCATGGGCGTGGTTGGAGGACTTCTTTCAAGCCTTTTCAGGATCCAACTCGGATTTCCTAATGCAGATTTAGGTTTTCTCCGTCCCTTATTGGGTGGGTGGATCAATGATGCGGGAAGCCTTGACCCAAGTTTTTACATGTCTATCGTTACCATTCACGGTACTATCATGGTATTCTTTGTATTGACTGCAGGACTTTCCGGTACTTTCAGTAACCTGCTTATTCCATTGCAAATCGGCGCCAGGGATATGGCTGCTCCATTTATAAACATGCTCTCCTACTGGTTCTTCTTTATGTCCAGTGTGATCATGTTCGGATCTTTATTCCTTTCCACAGGACCGGCTGCTGCAGGTTGGACCATCTATCCTCCTTTGAGTGCTTTGCCTCATGCAATGGCAGGTTCAGGTTTGGGTATGACTTTGTGGTTGGTTTCCATGGCTCTGTTCATCGGTTCTGCCTTAATGGGTGCTCTTAACTATGTTGCCACTGTATTAAACATGCGTACACGCGGTATGCACATGACACGTATGCCACTTACTATCTGGGCATTCACAGTTACAGCTATCCTTGGTATACTTTCCTTCCCGGTTCTTTTTGCGGCAGTTATCCTGCTCATATTTGACCGTGGCTTCGGAACAAGCTTTTATCTTTCCGATATTTATTTAAAAATGACTGACGGCGTGGTTCACGTAGGTGGTAGCGGAGTATTATTCCAACACTTATTCTGGTTCCTTGGTCACCCGGAAGTATATATAGTACTCTTACCTGCCCTCGGATTAACATCCGAAGTAATGGCAACCAATGCACGTAAGCCAATCTTCGGTTACCGTGCGATGGTTGGATCTATACTCGTAATTGGTTTCCTTTCCTTCCTGGTATGGGGTCACCATATGTTTATTACAGGTATGAATCCATTCCTTGGTTCTGTATTTTTGATCGCTACACTGATCATTGCGGTACCATCTGCAGTAAAGACTTTCAACTACCTTGCAACTTTATGGAGAGGTAATCTTCGACTGACAACAGCGATGATGTTTTCCATTGGTGTGGTAAGT
>CAILMK010000631.1 GCA_903835275.1 uncultured bacterium
CCGCCTTCAAAATTGAAGACTTGCTTATCATCCCATCCGTGCTCGTCATCACCAATCAGTTTACGATCAGGATCAGAGGAAAGCGTAGTTTTTCCTGTACCGGAAAGTCCGAAGAAAATAGCAGTATCGCCATTCCTGCCTACGTTTGCAGAGCAGTGCATGGAAAGCACTTTATGTTCGTGAGGAAGTACAAAATTCAATACGGAGAAAATTCCTTTTTTGATTTCGCCTGTGTAAGCAGTACCACCGATAAGAATCACTTTCTTGGTGAAGTTTACGATCGCGAAATTGCCCTGGCGTGTGCCATCTACAGCAGGATCCGCTTCGAAACTTGGAGCTGCGATGATTTTCCACTCCGGCTCGAAATTTTGGAGCTCTTCAGGAGTAGGACGGAGAAAAAGATTATTAGCGAAAAGGCTTTGGAAAGCGCTTTCAGAAATCACTCTGATATTGGTGCGGTACTCAGGAGCCGCACAAGCATATGAATCGCGAACAAATAATTCCTTACCATTAAGATAGGCAATTACCTTGTCATATAATTTATCAAAATGTGCCGGAGAGATTTTGATGTTTACTTCGCCCCACCAAACGGTGTTTTCGGTGTAGTCATCGCAAACAACAAATTTGTCCTTAGGTGAACGTCCTGTGAATTTTCCGGTGTCTGCTGCCAGAGCGCCGTTATCACACAAACTTCCTTCGCCGCGAATGATTGCCTGTTCTACTAATTCCGCCGGAGAGAGATTCCAGTGTACTTTTGTTGACCCGTTTAAGCCCAGAGAATAAAGGCCGGACTTTTTTTCTTCCATTGTTCCTATTGTCATAAGTGTAGATAAAAGATAGGCGGCAAAGGTACGAAAAATCAGTCAATAATTTACAGTTGGCAGTCAACAGTTATCAGTCAACAATAAAAAAAGTTAATAATATTTTGAATCGCAAATTTATAGAGCGAGGGGTTTTATACCCCTCGTCCTGCGTGGTATCAAGCCACAAAAAACCTCACGGGTTTTAGAAACCTGTGAGGTTTAAATCGGTGTTTTTATCGGTTCAACCGGAAACACGAAAAGGAGTGATCTCTCACTCCTTTGTGTTTTTGAAGATTTTCCTCAGAAAGAATTACTTCTTTTCTGTCTTCTTCTCTTCCTTTACTTCGGTCTTCTTTTCAGTGGTTGTGCTTTCCATTTTCTTGGAAGTATCAGCATCCATCTTTTTAGAAATGTCCGCAGCAGGAGCTGGAGTAGTAGTGGTATCAGTTTTAACTGAATCCTTTGATTCGGAAGTTCCTTCAGTTTTTCCATTGTTGCAAGAATACAGACTAACTGCACCGGCAACCATTGCTAAAGCAAGAAGTTTTTTCATCGTAAATAAAGATTTAAAAATTAAATATTAAAAAATTTAGTGAACAAAGTTAATGTGGTTGTTTTCAGTCTATTTCGTTGTGTCTAAAGGAATAATGCTGTCCTTGAATTTGTCTGCCTTGTCAAGCGTTTTAGTTTTAACGCTATCTGCAGAACCGTTCCCGCTGTCATCATTCCCGTTTCCACGGCATGAAACAAAACCTATAACTACCAGTATAATAAAAAAATAACGCATATTCGGTCCATTGCTACACAGAATCGAATTCCGCCACAAAATTAAGATTTTTTTCATTCCAAGCAAATTTTTTATTTTTTTCTGAAGAATATGCCCACCGGCACCCCTGAAAAGTTAAAATTCTCCCTCAGTTTATTTTCCAGATAACGCTTGTATGGATCCTTGATATATTGGGGGTGGTTGGCAAAAAATGCGAATTGCGGAGTATGTGTCGGCAATTGCGTAACATACTTGATCTTTATATACTTACCCTTTACGCTTGGCGGATTAAAGGCTTCAATTGCGGCCAGCATCACTTCATTTACCTTGTGAGTAGGGATGTGTCTTTTGCGGTTTTCGTAGACTTCCAGGGCAATTTCCAAAGCTTTGTGAATACGGGTTTTTTCCAAAGCGGAAACGAATAAAATGGGCACATCCTTGAAGGGAGCAATCTTTTCTTCGATCTCTTTTTTGAAAACTTCAGCTGTTTTGCTGTCCTTTTCAACAAGATCCCATTTATTTACAAGAATCACAATGCCTTTGTGGCGTTTATCGGCAAGATTGAAGATGTTCACGTCCTGGGCTTCCATGCCGTCCTTGGCATCGATCACCAACATACAGACATCGCATTCCTCCAGGGCGCGCACAGCACGCATAACTGAATAGAATTCAATATCTTCCGTTACTTTGCCCTTCTTACGGATACCTGCGGTATCTATCAAAAGGAACTCCTTGCCAAACTTGTTATATCTTGTATGTATGGAATCACGAGTAGTTCCCGGAATATCTGAAACAATATTACGTTCTGCACCTACCAATGTATTGGTTAGGGTAGACTTACCTACATTCGGCCTGCCGATGATGGCTATCTTAGGCAGCTCTAACTCTTCCGGTTCTTCGTCAGGCTGAAGGAGTTCGATGATCTTATCCATCAGCTCGCCCGTTCCGAAACCACTTAATGATGAAAGAGTAAACAATTCATCAAAACCAAACTTCCAGAAAACGCTTGCTGCCGGAATCCGTTCATTATTATCTACTTTATTAGCAACAACTAGAACAGGCTTGCCCGATTTACGAAGGACGCGGGCAAAAGCCTCATCCTCGTCCGTCACACCAATAGCGACATCCACCATAAACAGCAGAAGGTCAGCTTCTGCCATGGCGATTTCCACCTGCTTGCGGATAGCTGTTTCAAAGAAATCAGAACTATGAGCAACATAGCCACCGGTATCCACCACAACAAATTCACGCCCACCCCATTCAGACACACCATAATGACGGTCACGCGTAACGCCGCTTGTATCATCTACAATGGCTTTGCGTTCTTCAATAAGCCTGTTGAAAAGGGTCGATTTACCGACATTCGGGCGGCCAACAATGGCTACAATTTTTCCCATAGAGGGTGCAAAGGTACATCAAATACCCCGAATATAATGAATATAGAATGATTTGAGAATAACGGAGTTGAAAATGAATGTTTCCATTCGTTCATTTTTCCCAAGGCTAATCAATAAATAAAATGTAATTTTGCGTGTTCAAGCATTATAATTGCTCTAAGGCAATACATGGACCACTCCTCAAAATATGGCACCCCCGGAAATCGTTCAGGTTTTCTTTTTCACGAACTACTCAGGCAGGAAATGCCAGGTGGTGAGGGAAGGAAGAGCTTTAAAAAGGGTGAACAGGTTTTTGTAGAAGGTAACCATGCCAACGGACTCTTTTGCATCCTTTCCGGAAAAGTTAAGATCTGTCGCACCGGTGATGGTGGCAAAGAGCAAATAGTACGCCTTGCGGGTTCCCGAGATGTAATTGGTTACCGTGCCTTGCTTGCAGGAGAAACCTATCGCGCTACAGCTATTGCACTGGAAGATACTGTAGTAGGCTTTGTTCCAAAGAAAATATTCTATGATATTCTGCAATCAAGCCCTGAAATAAGCATGGGAATGATGAAGTTGTTATCCCAGGACCTGGATCAGAGCGAAAGTAAAAGGGTGGATATTGTTACTAAGACCGTTCGTGAACGATTGGCGGAAGTACTTTTGCTTCTCAATGAAACCTACGGAACGCTTGAAGATGGCAAAACGTTGAACATCAATATATCCCGTGACGATCTTGCCGGAATGGTAGGTGCTGCCACAGAGGTATTAATCCGCCAGCTTGCCAAGTTTAAAGAAGAAGGCCTAGTGGAAACCAAGGGCCGCCGCATCGGTGTTCTGAATGCGGAAGCGTTATTGAAGATTTCTACTCTTCACGATTAATTATTCACCACACTTTTCTTTCCAAATAATCCTTCTATACCAATGCTATAGGTGATGAAACCTGCCTGAGCTATTCTGGTAATGGTAGAGTTAGCTGTATTTGAATACAAGGATTGTTCTTGACTGAAAAGCGGAAAGAAATTAGTTGAAGGATCTACCCAGTTTATCTCAATACTCATATCAAGCATAACTTTACCTGCAAGTATTCTTGTATTACCACCCCCCATTCCGAAATAGAAGCTGGAATAGGATTCACTTTCAGCAGGCACAGATTTTACAACCGGGTTATTATAATCAGTGTAATCTATATATAAATATGAAGGGAGTTTCAGGGAGCTATTTAAAATACCAGTTCTCATTTTGAAGTAATATCCTATGGGAGCAATGGTGCTTTGACCTCCATAAAATCGTGCATTTACCCCGAAAGAAAGATAGGAAATAGTTGCTTTCTCCGAGGTA
>CAILMK010000632.1 GCA_903835275.1 uncultured bacterium
ATTATCTATAACACTATACTCGTTTATGATCCTTCATCGGCATCTTCCGCAATTTATGTAAACAGTGGTTATGCCAGCGTTTCGCTTTATAACAATAACCTTGTAAATTACGGTGGTGGATATTCACTATTTATTCCGTCTTCTACACTCCAGGCTTCAAACTACAATAACCTGTATGCGGCAAAAGGCTTTCTGGGATATTACAATGTGAGCGATATTTCAAATATTTCAGGCTGGAAATATACAAGCTCAATGGACACTAATTCCATAAGTATTGATCCGCTTTATTATTCTATTTCTGACCTTCACGTACGAAACAGCGCCCTGGATGGAGCGGCAAAACCCATAACCGGTATTACCGTTGATTTTGACAATCAAAAACGAAACCCCAAAACACCCGACATAGGAGCTGATGAATTTTCTCCGTTACGAATTGATGCAGGAGTTTCAGCCATTGACAGTCCTGAAACAGGATTTTGTGCCGGGACAAAAAATATATATGTACACATACGAAATTATGGTACTGACACTATAAAAGTCCTACATTTTAAATGGATCGCTAATGGAATAAATATACCTGTCCTTCCTTTTAGCGGAAATATTCCCAAGGGTGGAGAAGCTTCTTACAAACTTGGAAATCTATCATTCACCACAGGGAAACCTGTTAAAATGACGGTATATTGTGTCAATCCCAATAATTTACTCGATAGCCAGGCCGCGAATGATACCATCAATATAACATTGAATACTGGCCTAAAGGGTGCTTATACTATCGGGTCAGGAAGCAAAACAGACTACAGTGGCTTCCAGCCAGCCCTGGATGATGTCATGAGAAGGGGGCTTTGCGGTGCAGTCAGTTTCAATGTTTATAACGGGGTCTATACTGAACAGGCTGAGTTAGGATCACCACCGGGAATTTCTTCAAAAAACACGCTTACCATCCAATCGGTTTCCGGGGATAGTTCAGCAGTAATTCTTTCCTATCCTTCATCCAAACAGCCGGCAAATAATTACACCTTTCTTTTGTTCGGAACCCAATATTTATCCCTGAAAGGAATTACACTTGAACGAAGTGGAAACGGGGCATTCAATAACGCACTTGTTCTTACAGCTGAAAGTTCCAATAATACTTTCTTTAACAATCGTTTCATTGGTACAAATATACCCGCCGCTGATGCGGATAATTACTCGGCTTCATCCGCATTGATCTATTGTGTGCCTTCAAAAAATAACAATAATCTTTTTGACAATAATTATTTGAAAGGAAACTTCTGGGGATTTTATATTGTAGGGGAAAATGCCAATTCTACAGGAAGCGGAATAACGCTTAAAAACAACATCATCGATAGTACATATGCAGGAATATTTCTGGAATATGAAGATAGCTTTCTTATTGAAAAAAACACCTTGCAGAATTTAAAAGGAGGTTATTACGGCATTCAGTCCTATTATGGAGGCTATTCTTCATTAATCGGTAAAAATAAAATATCCATGCAGGGTGGAGGATATGGCCTGTATCTTTTCTTTCTTCATGGGACCACTCAACGATATATGACTGTTAGTAATAATATCGTTGAAATGGGGAACAGCGGCTATGGGATTTATGCCTCTTACCTTGATTATTCAGGCTTTTATTTTAATACTATAAAATCCGTAGGAACTGCGGCAACGCCGGTTTCTACTTTTATTGGTTATGGTTCCAATGTTTGCGAATCTTACAATAATATTTTTCTGAATAAAAACACTGGAAGTGCTTTAAGTGCCGGAAAAAATTTAATTACCGCTTCAGGGAATAATGATTATTATACTTCAGGAACAAGCCTTATTTACTGGGATGGAGTTGATTATTCATCGCTAAATTCATTTCAAAAAGCTAACGGGCTTGAAACTGGCAGCCTCTCTTTAAAACCTTTTTTTAGTGACAGTTTAAAATACATCCTTGCAGATACCTCCGGCTTAATTCACAAAGCGAAACCTTTTAAAAATATTCCTGATGATTTTTACGGCACCATCCGGAATACAAAATCCCCTGACATAGGGGCGGTAGAAACCAATCCTGCGGATACTGATCTTGCAATTATTGCAATTCTTTCCCCTACCTACGGGGATTGCGCGGATTCCTTTTCTTCAGTATCTATAAAAATACAAAATAACGGTTTGAAAAAATTATCCGGATTTTCAACCTCAGCAATTATAAGCGGATCCGTAATTGATACCCTGAATTACGCATTCCCTAAAAGTGCTTTTCTTGCCTCAGGAAAAGACACAGTTATCACTTTTCACTCCCAGGTCAATACTTCAAAGGGAGGCACATTTAAGATTAAAACGTATACGGCAATTACCGGTGATAAACATCATCAAAACGATACCCTCATCCGCAACATAATCATTTATCCAAGACTGGATGTTCCCGTTGCCAGGGACGGAAATACTTGCGGACCAGGCACGGTAAAACTTATTGCGAATTCAAAAGATTCAGTTTTATGGTTTGATTCTTCAAAGCAATTCCTGCAAAGTGGCGATTCACTCAGGACACCCTTGCTATATAAAACACGTAGTTATTATGTTCAGTCAGTTTCCTCTTCGGAAACCTGTGGGGCAAATTCCCCTGATAGCGCCGGAGGATATAATCCATCTTCAAATTTTTTCAAGGGATTGCAATTTGATGCCCTGTCAGATATAGTTATTGATTCTATTACCATCTATCCGGAAAAAAGCGGTATTTTACAATTGAATATCAGGGATAGCCTTGGAAGGATACTTACAAAAAAACTAATAAATATTACTACCGGTGTATCCTATTCTCCAGTAATAATTTCACCGGGATTTCGGATTCAAACCGGAAAAAAATATAGCCTTGATGCACTGAACAGTACTATAGGTAGTTTATATGCAAACGGAGTAAACAGCAAGGGCACCGCGACATTCCCATATATAGCTCCGGGCATGATCAGTATAAAGGATAATATTGATTCCTCTGGCAAATCCGGCAATTACTATTACTTTTATAATTGGAAAATCCATAAGGGATTTGGCTGTACGGGAGTTTTGAAAAAAGTTCTGGCAGTGGTGGGAACCGGTACCAAACCAATTGCAAATTTCAGTCATACAGTAACGTGCAACGGAACAGGCATTTTTACCGATTCTTCACAATCTACAGGAACACCAATCCACTTGTATGATTTTGAACTTGGTGATTCTTCCACATTGATTGATACAACTGCAAATACTTTCTCACATTACTATAACAAACGCGGCTTATATGATGTATTACTAACCATAACCACTACTGGGGGCTGCACAGATTCAATCAGCAAATGGATCAATATAACCCCTTCTCTTTCCGCGGCATTTACACTTGATAATTCCTGTTTTGGAGATAGCGTCCACATTCATGATGCAACGTATTCACTCGTTACACCACTTGCTTACAAATGGGATTTCGGTGACTCCGATTCTTCTCATTCCTCAAGCCCTTCCCACCTGTATAGTTCAACAGGGCTTTACCGGGTAAGGCTATCCGTAGCCTCATCATTATGTACTGATACGATAAGTCATTTCGCAACCGTGTATCCAATACCAACAGCGGATTTTTCGTATTCCGGCATATGTTTTAAAGATACATCTACATTCATAAACGCGTCCACTGCACAAGATAAAATATTGACAAATGCCTGGTCTTTCGGAGATGGTGATACATTAAATTCCATAGATACAAAGCATTTTTATACGCACCCGGGGAATTATACTGTAGAATTAAAAATAACAAGCATTCACAATTGTGCAAATAAAAAAGATTCAATCATTACTATTCACTCCCAGCCAAATGCTCATTTCAGCTTTACGGATTCATCCAATATATTTTATTTCAAGGCCCAGGATAGCAAATTGAATTTTTACAATTGGAATTTCGGTGATACTTTAACTTCCCTAAAGGGATGGAATACTGCCCATGCTTATGTATATCCGAAAAAATATACCGTAATGTTAAACGTACGCGACTCCTATGGTTGCCTTAATTTCTATGATACCTCGGTTGCATATTCCGCGAATGGAATTCAATCCGTGAATGAAAACAGCCTTTATTGCAATGTATATCCAAACCCATTTAAGGAATCGTTTACAATTTCATATTTGCAAACTGATTTCAATGACATTCGCATTGAAATTTCCGATCTGAACGGAAAAAATATTTTAGATTACGATGCCGGAAAACAAATTCCAGGAATACACTCCATGCAAATCGGAGATAATTATAAATTTATTCCGCGTCAGGGAGTTTATATATTAAAAATTTATTCCGGGAATAAAATATCAATCCTGAGGATTGTGAAAATCTAATGGAAAACAAATCAACAAACAAACTTGGACTGATCGGCTATCCTTTGGGGCATTCCTTTTCCAAAAAATATTTTACTGAAAAATTTCATGAGGAAAGAATCACGGATTGGGAATATGAATTATACCCCCTGGCAGATATTTCAGAACTAAGTGCACTTATCAAATCTATCCCCAACCTGCGCGGTTTAAATGTAACTATCCCGCATAAGCAGAGCGTCATTCCTTTTCTGAATGAAATTGATTCAGAAACAAAGGATGTCGGTGCCGTTAATTGCATTGCAGTTTCACAGGTTAATAACAGGACTTATCTCAAAGGATACAATACAGATATTTATGGTTTCGAAAAAAGTCTGAAACCCCTACTGACAGTAGATCATAAACATGCATTGATCCTTGGAAGTGGCGGGGC
>CAILMK010000633.1 GCA_903835275.1 uncultured bacterium
ATTTTTCAATTGATTTTTGCACTGATCATTTTTGGAGTACTGGGGTACTTTTTATATAAGAAAGTCACGAATTCTGATAGTGTTCTGAACTCTGCTGCAAAGGATGTCGCTAAAACTGTCAACGTTACTGATCCCGACCTAACTAAAACATACGATTCGGACATTCTTCCAACGGACGAACTTTTGAATAACAAGAATCCGCTTTCTGTTAAAATGTACGCCGACCTGAAGGCACGCTACAAGAGTGACTTTGTTGAACTTATCAAGGAGATCAAGGAAAGCGGAGCCAAACCTGTATTGTGCTGGGTAACCACAGAAATAGGAATAGCCCAGACGCCGGTTCAGTATTATGGGAAATTGTACATCAAGGAATTGTGTGCGGAAAATGGTGTTGAATTTAATGAACTCGGCGGGCCTATACTAGTAAATCTGCATGATAATACCTTTATGCCCAAGGATGGCCACTTCAATAAAAAAGGTGCAAAATTCATAGCAGATTTTGCCGATGGCATTATAAAGAGGTATCCAAATGTAAAGTCTACTAAAATTTATACCGCTAAGGAAAGGGCTGAATATTTTGGCGACCAGCTTCCCAATGATGATGAGATTCTGGATGGAGGCAAGGGCTTGCCTTACAGGCTTAAAACCAACAAACAAGGTTTGAGAATGGGGTACGATCTGAACTTCCCGAAGAAAAAACGGAGAATTCTATTCATGGGAGATTCCGAGTTCTTTTTCCCATTCCTTGATAATGACGGTACCGCAGAAGGCCAGCTACAGGCAAGACATCCCGAACTTGAGATCCTGAACGCGGCCAACTGGGGTTATTCCATTGATGACTATTTATCATTATGGCAGGAAAGGGCAAAATATTCCGAGCCTGATGTTGTTCTTTTGCAAAGTTCAGGTACAGATATTACTGACCTGTTTTTTACCAACCGCATGAAATATAGCCGCCATCGCGAGCACATCAAACCGACAGATCTTGAAAAGAAGTTTTACGAAGCTTTGGATAAACAAGCCAAAAAATAGGCGGTTAATTAGATATCTATAATAACATTGATGAGGTATATCTAAATAGCCAAAAGTAGCTAATTAGTGCGCAATGTCAAAGCAAATTATTGTAAACCAATATTTTGATGAATTATGAATTTAAAGCTCCTTCTTCAAAAATCGCAGACTTTGTTATCAGGAAATTAGGAATTGAACATAAACTTTGTTATCTTTGGAAAACCAACCCTAAACCTAATTAATTATGGAAAACGGCCAATTCCATCTCATTTACCCGGATGGCACATTCGCCCTATTCTTCGACCCCAGTGCGACCTTGAAGGAAGTAATGGAGTTCGCCGCCCTGTATAACCAGGGACGGGAAGAGAATAGAAAGATTGTGGAAGTCCTTAGTAAAGATGGACTTAGAAAAGTAGAGAATCTATCAGTAGCTTAAATCCTGCTACCTGTTTTCGGCAATTATCTTATTATAGTTACCGTTCCTTCTTTTGTACCAATAGCCTTGCCCTTTATTAGCCAGTAATACACTCCGGCTGCCAAAGGTTCGCCTGCTAAGGAAGTTCCATTCCAGGATAAGGTTTCACCCGGACCTCCCATTTGTTTGTATACCAATTGTCCCCAGCGATTGAACACTTCAAGTTTAAAATCCATACACTTGTCATTGATCCCACTTAGGGTAAATACATCATTTTTGCCATCGCCATCAGGAGTTATCACATTGGATATCTTCAGGTTATCAAATCCTATGTCAAAAAATGAAAAATGACCTTTCGCCGTATCAGCGCAGTTATTGGTCGGCTCGGAGATCATAATAACAGTATAATCACCATTTTGAGTATACGTATGGAATGCATCCCGTGTTGTGGCATTAGTAGTTCCATCACCAAAATTCCATAGGAAACGCTTGGCAGCTGTATCTGTCTTATTGAAGAAATTCACAAATCCGGTACAGGAATCCAATTGAAACACGAATATGGCATCCTTTTTACGTTTGGGAGTAACTACTTTTATTGAAGTATCTGCGCAGGCTTTACCGGCATTAATGATAAAGCTTACCTTATAAGAAGTATCAGCGTTATAAATATGTTTTACAGGATTCGCAACAGTATCGTAAGTGGTATCACCGAAATCCCAGCGGTATTTCGGATCAGAAATTCCAGCCTTAAATAAATAGTCACGTGTACAAGGCGGATTTGTATAAGTAAAGGTCGATTTGTTTTTAGGAGGAATGACTATAGGTATGCGGCCGGTATCGCCCTTGCAATAATTAGGTAAAATAAGAGTAATGGTATCGTTCCCGGATTTCGGGAACGTGTACGATGGATACATCGCCCGGATAGTATCTTTTCCAAATACCCAGACGGGAGCACTGTCTCCCGGAGCGAAACTCTTTATTTTTACGGTATGGCTGCAAGTATCAAAAACATACTTTGCAACGGGTTTACCCAAAGGAGGAAAGGTTACTGTTTTAATAACCGTATCGCAGGGAGCCTTGGGCCGGATGATAAGGCTCATCTTTAGTTTTCCTTTTCCGGTATAGGTGTAACTCGGGTATTTAGTTGTAAACTTTTTTCCGTCTATGATCCATAAAAAATTGGTGTCGCGCAAAAGGACTGAAGTAACAGTTACTGTTCTGCTGCAGGTATCAATGGTAAAATCAAAATCTGATTTATTAAGGGTAATTACCTGTGAAGATGAATCTACACACGGCGTACCTTTATCCGTAATCAAAGTGACTTTGTATTGTCCCGGGTTTTTATAAAAGTGAGTTGGAGAAGGAGTACTGGAGGTATCATTATCACCGAATTTCCAGAAAAGAGATTGCGCCAAAGCATTTGTACCGGCAGTATCAAAATCAACCAAATGATTACAGGTATCCTTGTAATAAGCAAAATTCGGTCTTGATTGGTAATATGAATGAACCTGCAATGAAAGTGAATCCTTGGTAGTACAGCTATATAAATTTTTTACAACCAGTTTCAAAGTAAAAACCCCTCCGTATTTATACTGGTGCGGAGGTGGATTTTTCAGAGTTGAAGTAGTTCCATCGCCAAAATCCCAAAAAAAGGTTTTTCCATTGATAGTTTTGTTAGTGATCTTAACTGTATATGGCGAGCAACCATGGGTAGGGGCATCAAAAGCTGCTTTCAGGTTAGGAATACTAAGGTCTACTTTAAAAAGAAGATTATTGCAACCTGAGCTTGGATTCGAAGTTCCATACCCATTAGTGCCATTATTTACTTGAGACCATGCATTTGATGTCGTTGGAAAATCAGATAATCCCCAACAGCCACCACAAACGCTCTGGTAAATTACACCCCGTTTATCAAAGCGACTTGTTCCTCCATCCACATGCTCCGGATCCGGGCTCCCTCCATAAAAAGACGCATAAAGCAATGTATCCATATTCCTGGCAAATAAAGCTACATAAAAGTCAGATCCGTCTGTTGAATTCTGAGAGGCATCTCTGGTTGTTTTTAAGTTACTGGTAGTTCCTCCATGTCCTCCATTATCCGTGCTATTGACCTCTCCCCCCCAACCGGATATATATATCTTGCCACAGTCGTCCACCAGAAACGCAGTTGGTGAAATATCTGCTTTAGCTGTATCCTTTCCAATGGTGGCGGAACGAATTACTGTATCAAGTTCATTGGAAAACTCAGTTATAAATTGTCCGCTTTTAGGATTATTATAAAGGGCTTTAAAATTAGGGAACGAGTCTCCTCCATTTGTTTGCCCATACAAATACACATGATCACTTTTATCAAGCTGCACAAAATAGCTTTGGTCATAATGGTCGGTTCCAAGATAGGTAGCATTTAGCAGTGTACTCCCATCGTCTTTTAAAGCGCAGACATAGGCATCCACTTCATCCAGGGCAACTTTGCTTCCTGCAAATGGAGGTTTGAGATAATTCTGATAGGTTTTATTATCTGAGAAAAAATAAGGGCTGTTGGTGCCTCCCGTTATAAAAATATTCCCCTTGCTATCCCTCTGAAGAGAGTACGCAGCATCCGCGCCTGAACCTCCGAT
Source organism: uncultured bacterium (assembly GCA_903835275.1). Classification (GTDB taxonomy): domain Bacteria; phylum Bacteroidota; class Bacteroidia; order CAILMK01; family CAILMK01; genus CAILMK01. The sequence continues at coordinate 4,045 of CAILMK010000633.1, forward strand.
ATACGTATTCCAGATTAGTTTTGAAAAATCTGAATTCATCTTGAAAACACATGCGTCCTGACCTCCTCTCAATTTCTTTTGATATGCCTTAGTAAATTTGGAGGAATCCACGAAATCACTACTCATTGTAGATGATGCAACATAAGTATTTCCCTTTTCATCTACAATAACCTCTCCTCTTGCCTGGTCGCCATAATTGTAAAATAATTTTGCCCGTGAAAAATTAAAAGCGAGGTTTCCAAAAGTGTTAAAAGACCAACTGACAATGCCATTTATTCCATCTGCACCTTTTCCTCCAAGATAGGTAGATGCAATCATGCTATCTCCATTCCTTGAAAGTTTGAAAAGAAATATATCACAACTATCACCATACGTTTTCTGCCATGCATTGCTGCTTGTTGGGAAATCTGAAGAAAATGTAGTGCCGAAAATGATAAGTCTGTCCTGACTATCTACAACCATGCTATTAGGTTGTTCGTGTGCTTTCCCACCTATATACGTCGCAAATAATAATGAGTCACCGTGCTGATTGTACTTCAATATTGCTACGTCACCAGGATAAAAGCCTTCCTCTAGTAATTCATTATACTTCCCTCCGTTAAACGTGCTATCGTATGCTTTATACCTTCCTGTATCAACCGGGAAGCCTATACTGTAAGCAGTTCCACCGGAGTACCCATTTCCTTCTTTGTCATATGTCCCTGTAAAACCAAAATTATCCGCATAAGACCCCGAATAGGTTGCAAAGATCATGGTGGGATCTATGACAAGGGGTAAATCGTTATTATATCCAGATGGAAATTCAAAGCTAATTACATTACCTTTTACAACGTAATTACAGGTAATTTGCCTACGTTCACCACCGTAATCCTGATAAGCATATGGTTTTAATTCATGAATTTGTCCCAGCCAGCTTTTGATTTGTAATTCCCCGTTTACGACAATGATATTATCCGCTCCGCTGATCCTGTATTGAATATTGCGAACATCACCACGGGGGGCAACTAAATAGGTCTGCTTAATGGCATCGTCCTCGCTTTCCACCAACAGGGAAATGGAAGGAAAAAGATTTTCGTATTTTACCTTGAAAAAAGGTTTTACATGCGATGCCCATTTCGAGGGATCATTGCCTTCAAAATAATTGTAATATTCAGTACCCTGGGAATCTGCGGTAATTTTAACTGTGGAAAGAGGATTGACAAAATCAAGGAAAATACTTTCATAGCTTATATTCTTGGTTTGAAAAGGAACATAAGCATGTGTCTTTTTAAAAGATTCAGGAACTTTGACAAATGCGTACCTGATCCATTGTTTACCCAAAAAAGCCCTGCCTCCAGGTATATCCGCGGCATATTGGATCAAAGGATTCCACTGCCCCTTGTTTTCAATGAAGCGAACCCGCCCAAAAAGGCTATTGCTGCATAGAACAAGCAGTATCAATACGGGCAATATAACTCCCTTCACGGGGCGCGATAACATCATACGTTCGAGTTCAGACATTTTGACCTATCAAAAATAACATTTTTTAATTAAAAAAGGCTTCTTAATCTTTAACATGATATTTTTGCAGTAAATACAGCCTGATGCTTTTACTTCAAAATATACGAGAAAACAAGGAAGACGTATTGCAAAGACTTGCGAAACGTAACTTCAAACAGCCCGAACTGGTGGATGCCGTCCTCGAAGCGGATTCCCAGCGCAGGCAACTGCAAAAGGAACTTGATGATACCCTTGCACGGGCAAATGCCATTGCAAAGGAAGTCGGAATCCTTTTCCGCGAAGGGAAAAAAGAAGAAGCCGATGCAGCGAAGGCAGAATCTGCCAGTTTGAAAGAAAAAACGAAAGAGCTTGAAGAGAAACTTGCCGCCAGGGAAATTGAGCTGCATAATGCGCTTGTATTGATTCCGAATACACCTCATGCTTCTGTTGTACAGGGCTATGGTTCTGACGATAATGAGATTGTTGGCGTTTTCGGAGAAGCAACCCCCATGCCTGAAGGGACACTTCCCCATTGGGAACTCGCTAAAAAATACGACCTGATCGATTTTGAACTTGGGGTAAAAATAACAGGCGCGGGATTCCCCGTTTACCGCGGACAAGGTGCCAAGTTCCAACGTGCACTGATCAATTATTTCCTTGACGAGGCAACGAAACAAGGTTATAAGGAGCACGAGCTTCCTATCATGATCAATAAGGAAAGTGGATATGGTACAGGGCAATTACCTGACAAGGATGGTCAGATGTATTATGTCCCCGAGGATGATTTATACCTGATCCCAACCGCTGAAGTGCCTTTAACCAATCTTTACAGGGACATTATCCTGAAGGAAGAAGATTTTCCGGTTAAAATGACGGGCTATACCCCATGTTTCCGCAGGGAAGCAGGTTCTTATGGAAAGGATGTACGGGGATTGAACAGGCTTCACCAATTTGACAAGGTGGAGATCGTTCAATTGCAACATCCTGATAAATCCTACGAAACACTGGAGCAAATGAAGGATTATGTAGCAGGATTACTCAAAAACCTTGAGCTGCCTTTCCGCATCCTGAAACTTTGCGGCGGCGATATGGGTTTTACCAGTGCAATGACCTATGATATGGAAGTATTTTCTGCAGCGCAGCAAAAATGGCTGGAAGTGAGTTCAGTATCAAATTTTGAAACCTTCCAGGCTAACCGATTGAAATTACGCTTCAAGGATAAACAGGGTAGAATGCAAATAGCACATACGCTGAATGGAAGTGCACTTGCTCTTCCAAGAATAGTTGCAGCGCTCCTTGAAAACAACCAGGGACCCGATGGAATAAAGGTACCGGATGTTTTGGTGCCATATTTCGGGGCGAAAATTATTAATTGACCTCACCCCCACCCCCTCTCCACATGGAGAGGGGAGCAACACTCAGCTCGTTCTCAATATTGAGAACTTTTTAGCCCGAAGGGCATTCCCCCTTTGAATTGCGAAGCAATCATGGAGCGAAGCGGAATAACGGGG
>CAILMK010000634.1 GCA_903835275.1 uncultured bacterium
AGGATTAAGTCTGGATGTAAATATGTTTACTATTAAAGCAGAACGGAATAACCTGGGATCAATACGAATCTTTAATAATGATCTATATGACCCTTCCTATATTGACTATAATCATATAAAAGGCACTCTTCGTTTCTATCAATGCAGCGCGAGTATGATTAATAATTTTATTCGTGGCAATATGGAAAACGATGGTTCAATAGTCTATCTGTACTATAATACAATCACTGATATTGCAAATGTATATATTGGTCAAGGTGCTGAAAATTCCACTTTTTACGGCACCAATAATATCTTTGCGAAAGGAACAAACGTAAAAGATGATTGGGGGGATCCTGAAGATAATGTTTATCGTTCCCTTGCATTTAAAAATTCCTGCTATTTGCCAGACGTTTTTAGTGATGGTTTTTACGGTCTGGAAAGATATAAAATTCAAAGCACCGAGGATACCGGAAGTATAGTTGCGGATCCTCAATTTGTAGATACAACCAATTCTGATTTTCATATCAGGAATATTGCATTGAGAAAAGGAATTCTTGTTCCCGGCATCACAGATGATATAGATGGTAATCCAAGAAATCCTTTTCGTCCCTGCATTGGTGCAAGCGAATTGCCATTTCTACACAGTGAGGCCGGAATAAAGGCGAAAGATGCCTGCTCCGGACAGCCTGTGCAATTTAAAGATACTTCCTTCATTGCAGCAGGGGAAACTATTCAAAAATGGAACTGGGATTTCGGGGATGGAAGCACGTCAGGCGTGCAAAATCCGCAGCATGGTTATTCCCTTGGAGGCAGGTATAATGTGAAACTGAAAATAACGTCCGCAACAGGAGATACATCTGTTACAAGTGACAGTATTTTTATAGATAATGACTGTGTGCATCCCGGTGATGTAAACAAGGACGGTGTAGTGGATGGGAAGGATGTATTGTGCATTGCCATGGCAAATAATAGTTATGGACCATCAAGGGAAGTGGCGGACTATATATCCAATGCTCCACTTCAGCCTTGCAGACCATGGAAACAAACCTTTCCAGGCGGCGTAAATTTTAAACATGCCGATTGTGACGGTGACGGACAAATATGGTCGGGTTATGGTGCTCGGCGCAGCTATGAACTGGAAACACTCGACAGGAATTATACAATGGCACCCGTACCATTTAGTTTTACGCAGGGCAAGCCAACGGATCCTCCCTTATATATTAAATTTCAAAAGCAAAGTTATAATGCCTTTGATTTTGCATACGCGGACGTATATATCGGTAGCAGGGATATTCCATTTAAAGGAGTGCTGGGTGTAGCATTCAGTATTCTTTTCCCAACGGATATTGTAGATACTTCCAATATTACCTTTAATCTTTCGGATAGCAATATTTTCATAGATCCCGGGTTTCGTTTTAATCATAAAAAAACCAATGCCCAATGGGATTTTGTTTTTGCAAATCCGTGGAACTCCAATGACACCGGATATTGGAAACTGATGACGCTGAAACTTCCGCTTTGGAAGCCACAACCTAACAGAAATAATATTTTGAAACTAAGTATTGGAAACAATACACAGATCAATACCCTCGGCGATTATGTTCCGTTTTTTATTACTGATACGCCCGCGGTTGTTATAGATGAAAGTCATAGTGGCAATGATGCTTCTGTTTATCCCAATCCGACTAGCGGCATCTTGTATATTGCCACCGGTGGTGACGATGTAAATTCGTATTCACTTTATACAATGGAAGGAAAACAAATCTTTACCGTTACAAATTCTCAGAAGAATCTTATAGAACTACAGCTTGGCTTTCTTCCCAACGGAATGTACATCCTGCGCCTCAATACAATTGATGGAATAAAGCAGCAGAAGATAAGCGTGATGAAGTAGCCATCCAATTCGCTCCGCCACGGCGGAGACACTTCGCAATCCACAATCCGCTCCGCCGCGGCGGACGCAATGAGCTTATATCTCTCTGTTCGGATCAAACTGCTCCATATAATCTGCAACCCTGCGGAGGAAGGAGCCGCCGAGGCTTCCATCCACTACACGGTGGTCGTAGGAGAGCGATAAGAACATCATGTGGCGTATTGCAATGATATCCCCGTATTCGGTTTCCATCACGACAGGCTTCTTCTTAATGGTGCCTACTGCCAGTATTGCTACCTGCGGCTGGTTGATAATAGGAGTGCCCATCAGGTTACCGAAAGTACCCACATTGGTGAGGGTAAATGTGCCGCCCTGTATGTCATCCGGCTTGAGGGAATTGGTGCGCGCCTTGTTGGCAAGGCTGTTTACTTCCTTGGTAAGGCCCAGTAGATTTTTGGTATCTGCATTTTTGATGACAGGAACAATGAGGTTCCCGCTTGGCAGGGCTGCCGCCATGCC
>CAILMK010000635.1 GCA_903835275.1 uncultured bacterium
AAAGCAGCAGCAAAGCCGGCAGCAAAGAAAGCAGCTCCTAAAAAAGCAGCTCCTAAAAAAGCAGCAGCAAAGAAAGCAGCTCCAGCAAAGAAAGCAGCAGCTAAGCCAAAAGCTAAAGCAGCAGCTAAGCCAAAGGTGAAGAGGAAACCTAATGCAGCGTTCATGAAACCAATGACTATTGGTGCAGTGTTACACCCTGTAGTTGGTACCGGTCCTCTTCCAAGAACAGAAGTGACCAAGAAAGTTTGGGAGTACATCAAGAAACACAAACTTCAGGACGCTAAGGAAAGAAGGAACATCAATGCTGACTTAAACCTCCAAAAAGTATTTGGTGGAAAGAAAACAGTAAACATGTTCGAAATGACTAAAATGATTAACGCTCACCTTAAATAAGGTTAGAGTTAAGTAGCACAAGACAGGCGCTCCGAAAGGGCGCCTGTTTTTGTTTTAGGGCATATATCATCCTTTTGTAGAGACGTAGCATGCTACGTCTCTACTCCAACATTTCACTGCTTCTCGATTTTCTCTTCCTGGCTGATTTTGCCTGAAGTTAACCTCAGGATATACTTACCCGCAGGCAAACCAGGAAATGCGATCCTGAGCGTATTGGAGTGGTTCGGAGCATAGGTTTTGCTGAACTGCTGCCGACCCTGAATATCGTAAACGCTGATTTGAATACTTTCCGTCGTTGCCTGCAGAAATTCAATTTTTAGTTCGTCGGCAAATGGGTTGGGAGCAACCTTAAAGAATTTCGTTGCCGGGGCTTTAAAGGCATTTACCCCTGAAAAAATTGAAAGTGCAGCTTTATTAAAATAGATCTCCGGAAAAGTCCCTTTAAGACCGGCCCAGCAGGAATGAATACTATCGTTACTTAAGGATGTACCTATAAAATCATTTCCCTTGCTCAGGTTTATTGATTTGGAAGTATCTGAATTGAGTTTGATATTGGCACTGAAACTTTTCCCCGCATCGGTGGAAACTGCCGAATAAATATCAAATGCAGCCATTGAACCATTGCCCGTATTCCTTCTATCTCGCCAGCTTATTCCATAAGTTCCGGAGGCGGAAAATCCACCCCAAACCATGTCCTGTCCTTTTCCGTTCGATTTTGTATCGTCATTTACGCGAACTGCTTTGCTCCAGCTTTTTCCATAATTGGATGAATATGCGGAATAGATATCCGGGTCACCGTTTATATTATCCACCCACGAAATAACAATATTGGAAGCATTGGAAGGATTGGCAGCAAGTGTATATCCTGCCTGGTACAGGCTATCAGTAACTGAGCTCGAGGCAGTGAAACTATCAATGACTGTATAATTGAAACTTCCGCCTCCATCGGTTGAGCGAAGCAGGATCAACCTTGCATACAAGCTTGATTTTATATGATAGGAATAATAAGCAGTATATAAACTTCCGTCCGGAGCCACTGTTGGAATGGCAAGGTTATTTTCTATAAGGTCTGAAGGGATAATGCTGTCGAGGAGTTTTATTCCACTCCATGTTTTTCCTTCATCATCGGAACTGCGTATCCATACATGATGGGGCTTGGCACCTACATCCACACTTTTCATGCATACATAAATCCGTCCGTCGTATTTCCCCCCTGAATTATCAATAGCCAGCCAAGGGCGGTCAATGGGTTTGTCAGGCTTCACAGTACCATCTGATACCTTTGAGGGACTGCTCCAATTTTGTCCTCCATCCGATGAATTCATTATATAAATTGCTCCGGAATCCTTATTGGGTTTATAATCTATATAAGTAAAGAATACTTTTCCGCCTTTTGTAAAAGCCAGTCCTGGATCCGCACAAGTATATTTTGGATGTGCATGTGCCACCGTTTGAGGAGCGCTCCAAGTCTTGCCGCCGTCCCCGGAGTAACTCGTTTTCATTTGTATATAGGTAGTGGAGGCGCTCATCCATGCAGCTACAATATTGGAAGCATCATTGGGGTTTACTGCCAGACTGGGTTCGGAATCAAAGTAGGGATAATTAGATACATTAACGTCCTGCGCATTGGCAATCATCACAGAAAAGAGTATCGTCAATGCTGAAAGTAAATACTTCATAGGTGCATAAATTTATAAGTAAAGTTATTAAATATTGTGGAAAGTGCAACATGCCCATGGTTCATTTCAATAAATCCTGACATTATTTGCAACCATATTAACTTTTGCCGTCTATGCTATTGAAAGTTCAGTATTAATTAGGTTAAATATTATAACTTGCCTAACTTGGTAATAAAAAGAAATTGTGACCGAATCAGAACTCATCAGCAGATGCAGGAAAAAGGACAGGGTAGCACAGGAGCAACTCTTTCGCCTCCATTCGGGCAGCATGATGGGAATATGCGTCCGCTATTCAAGGGACAGGGATGAAGCCAGGGACCTGCTTAACGATGGGTTTATCAAGGTTTTCACAAGTATTGAATCTTTCAGGGGTGATAGTGCCGTTAAAACGTGGATGTCGCGGATTTTTGTGAACACCTGTCTCACGCACCTCAAGGATAAGTATAAAAAGTACAGGCTTATTGATGAGGATGAGGATTTTGCAGCAGAAGAGGAGGAAGTGGATGATAGTATCCTGAACGAAATAAGTTCAGAAGAGGCCTTGGAAATGGTACAGCAATTACCGGATAAATACAGGCTCATCATAAATATGTACAGTATAGATGGATACACACATAAAATGATTGCCGGACACCTTGGGATTTCCGAAGGTACTTCCAAATCACAATTATCCAGGGCGCGGCAATTGTTACTTAAAACCATCGAGCTAAAACGTAAGAAAAATGAAAAAGCAAGAAAATAAACTGGACGCTTTGCTCAGGCAAAAGCTGGAAGGCCTTGAGGGGGACGTAGGCCCTCAGGACTGGAATGCTATCAGCGAGCGGCTGGATAATGAGCAAAAAAAGCCCGGAGGCTTCTTTGCAGGCAATCGCAAATACTTTGCTGCGGCAGCATTGGCTTTGTTAATAACGTTTGCAGGTTATTATGTTGGCAGGAGGAATTCATCGGGGGACCAGACCGGCAAAGCCGAAATCAAAACTACGGGCGAATCTGTTAACAAGGAAAACATCGCATCTTCTTCAAATGATAACACGGACAAGAATAATTTAAACAAGCAATTTAATAAGTTTGCAACACCAAATACCAAAACTGATAATACATCACAATCCACTTTAACCACTAACACAACTGCGACCGGCGATCAATCAGGAAAAACAAATCCAAACCTTAGCCAAGCCAAGCAGCAAACCATAACTTTAAGGAGGGATGGGGAGCAAAATACCAAAACTGTAATTGCCGGAAATAGAAGCCATGCCAGCACTAATTCGGCGACCCATCCCTCTCATTTTTTAAATGAGAGCCCATCCAGCTCCACTACGGATAAGACCTCAAAGTCCGTAAATCCTGAAAATCCGACACAACTGATGTCGGATAATAATTCCGCTCAAAAGTCCCAAACGGACGAAAAAGCGATCCGTCCGGAAAAAAACACTTATTCATCCATTTCACCGGATTCTGCAAAAACTTCAGCACAATCAAATGCCTTAACGGTTTCACCTGAAACTGTAAAGGATTCCGCGAATGCTAAAAAGCAACTTGCGCAAAATTCACCGAAAGCAGATAGTGCTACCAACGACACTAAAAAACCTGCTTTAAATATCCCCGCTAAAACAGGGCGCATTACATTTTATGTATCACTGGGAGGAGATTATTCCAATCATTCCCTAAGTGCTAATACTGCACAGGCTGATCGTACGCATGAAGATTATATGCACCTTCGCTCCAGCCAGGAAAGAGGCGGCATAGGTTACAATTTCAGTGCGGGAGCGGAATTCAAACCCTGGAAAAATATTCTTTTCCAAACCGGCATCGGCTACACGCGTATTAGTGAAAATGTCAATTATAATTTTGTAAACAATAAAATCCCTGTAGTGGATTCTGCCAGTGGAAAAATCCTTGCATATATAACTGTCCCGAACGGGACGCGTACCCAATACACCCATACCAATACTTACAATTATGTAAGCGTACCTTTTCTGGCAGGATATACTTTTAAAATGGGCGACAGGTTTTCACTCAGTTTGAAAGCAGGAGGCACCATGATGATCTTATCCTCTGTAAATGGGGAAATCCTGAAAGCCGATGACCTTACTCTTCAATCACTCGATGATAAAAAACAATTGCGAAATTTGAACTTTAGTTACGATGGGCGCGCTGAACTTGAATATGCACTTTCAAGATATATTTCCCTTGCCTTTGGTACCAGCTACAGGCAGATGGGAAATTCATTATTGAATGCAGATGCTACAGCGGGATTTAAGCCATCTGGAGCGGGAGCATATATAAGTATGAAACTAAAGACTTTTTAAAACCACAGAACGAGTAAAAATGGAATTATGAGAATAGTATCAAAATTTAAAGTAGCCATCCTGGCAGGCCTCACCAGCCTGCTATTATTGCTTAATAGCGGAAATGTGAAAGGACAGATGGTGCGCCCTATGGATATGGGCTTACCCGATACTGCCCTTGCAACGTGTACAGATTCAGCCGGAAATTATTATGTATTGTATAACTTACACAAGCCTGGAACTCCCTATGTCGGTTCTTGCAGGGTGGCAGTGTGGAACGGAACGTTCTGGTCAACATATCCGCCAATAAATTATTATCATATAAATAATAATTCCATTGTACACAAGGGAATGGCTATTTATCAAAATGAATTATACGTATCCGTTGCAGATTCTGGCAAAAACAGATTGATCCGCTGGCATAATGATGGTTGGGACAGTATTCCGGATGCCTTGAATAAATCATTTTCGGATATGTTTGTAGCAAACAATCATCTTATTGTTGTTGGGGGATTTGATAGTTTGTACCATAAACACCCCAGTCATAATATAGCAGCGTGGAACGGTTCTTATTGGGATACTACCATTGCAGGTGTAAAAATATCCGGCAAACTTGCAGATCTTGATTTTAATCCTGGCAATCCTTATTGTGTCTATAAAAATAAACTTTATGTAGCTGCTAATATCGCCCCTAAGAAAGGGGAATACCAGAATGTATTGGCTTCCTGGACGGGTACTTCCTGGACCACTATTACAAACCCATCAGGGATGGATTCTTTTCCCAGCACTCATTTTATTTATGATCTTGCCGCTACGAGCAACAGGTTATATGCATTTTCTTATAATTATACTGGTTCCATTACGGGACCGGATAGTTTTTTTAATGAATGGAATGATTCTTCAGCCAAGCCTTTCTGGACAAAAATACAATCCCATCAAAACGGATTTTATGTTAGCTATTGTACTTCCTATAAAAACAGGTTGGTAGTATATGGTAATAGCACTTCATGGTTCTCCATTTTGAATGGTACCACCTTGAAATCAATAATAAAACCGGGGGATGGATATTATTTGCTATCGTCACCTGCAAGGGAATACCATGGAAAATTATGGTTTCTGGAGCTGTGTTCAGACGGCAGTAAAATAAAATTCATAACATGGAATGGAAGTACCTGGCAGGCTTTAGGAGGTTTTTTTCCGCGCCCGAACTCAGGCTTTGATGTTCTTCCAATTTTGGACACCACGACTAATCATTTATTTGTATCAGGGACTATTATATACTATGCCAATGTAAAGTTGAATTTTGTTGGTGAAATAGCGCCTTATTCGTATGTAAAAGGCAATGCTTACATTGATATGAATGGTAATTGCAAATTCGATTCAGGTGATGTTGCAGATAAATATGCAATTATAGAATCAACTACTAACAGCTTATATACCATTACAGATTCTAACGGGGACTATACCTTATTTACTAATCCCGGATTTAACAATATTGTTATACATGCTAGAAAGTATTTAACTCAATCCTGTCCTTTAATCGGAACGGATACTTTTACTTTAAGTGCAGACTCAGGAGTTTCCAATGTAAATTTTGCCTCTGTTTTCACTTCAAAAGTTCCGGACCTGAAAGTCAGTATCAGTTGCAATACCGGATATCGTTTTCATCCAAGTATTGACCAAACTTTTTATATAACCTACGAAAATGTTGGCAGTGTTAACCTTTCAGGAAGAATCTATTTTCAAAAGCCGAAACGACTGATAAATTTTTCTTCCAGTCCTGTGGCAGATTCATTTAATGATCCGATTGCTTCCTGGTCATTTAGTTCTTTAGCACCCGGAGATAAGAAGATCATCACGGTGAAACTACATGCTGATAAAGCCTTAAATTCAGGAGATAGTTTGGTTTTCTATGTTCGTTCAGATTATGGAATACTTGCCATTGATTCGGACAAGACCGATAACTTTGATACTCTCATTATGATTTCCGGTGATAGCCATGATCCTAATGGCAAGCAATCCTGCCCTCCTGCGGATATAACGCAAAGCACGAAGGAAATAAAATACCATATAGATTTCCAGAATACCGGAACAACATCAGCATACCAGGTGGTAGTAATAGATACCATTGATGTGAATTTACCGCTTACTAAAGTGGTGATGAATTCAGCCAGTCACAAATACCGACTCGATATAAACAACAATGTATTCCGCTGGACTTTTGAAAATATAAATCTTGCTGACGCTAAGGATGATTCAGTAAATAGCCGCGGCTACATCAGCTATACCACGCAAATAAAACCCGGCCTTGCCGTGGGTACGGAGATAAAGAACAAGGCATATATATATTTTGATTATAATCCCCCGATGCCTACCAATCAAACCATGAATAAGATCGGAATCAAAACCTCTGAAATTAACCCGATAAAAATCAGCGAATCCATAAATGTATATCCCAACCCTGCCAATGAAGAATTGATGATAGATAATCGCAGCCCTGAAACTAAAAAGTTTATCATTTACAATTCCGTTGGACAAGCAATGACGCAATTGCAAATTGGGAAGGACCAGCGCGAAATACTCAACACTACTGCTTTCCCCGCGGATATTTATTTTATCCGCGGAGAGAAAGGAGAATCAACAAAATTTGTGATACAACATTAATATGTGTTTTTTTGATGAACTATTTAACAAGTAAAACCATGAGCAAATCAAATATTATGAAGTCAGCAATGATCTGCGGAATCACTACAATGATTCTTTTGCTAAATGCAGGAAATGCAAAGGCACAACTTGTGCGTCCTATGGATAAGGGAGTGCCGGATTCTGTAGCGGCTACTTGCCTGGATACGGCAGGAAATTATTACGTAGCGTATAATGTGCGTGATACCAGTGTCCACTTTCAATTCAACGGATATATATACACGGATACATTTGCGGTGGCAGTATGGAACGGAACATTCTGGTCCGAGTATCCGCATTTTAATTCTAATGCCGGATATGGAATGAATATTTTGGTCTATCAGGGCGAGCTATACATACAGTGTAGTTATAAATCAGGTGTTGTAGTGATGCGCTGGCATTCAGATAACTGGGATACTGTTTCGAAACAAATGAATGGTACCGTTAATCAAATGTTTTTGTATAATAAGAACCTTTTATTCACAGGATCATTTACGAAAGCAGGCGGACAAATTGCCAATAGAATTGCAGCATGGAATGGAACAAAAATTGATAGTTTGGGAGGAGGAATAGCCAATGGTATGAAAATTATAAATATAAATACCACTTGTATTCATAAAAACACTTTAATGGTCGGAGCCATCCTTGATAGTGCGGGAAGACATAATCACAGGATCGTGCAATGGAATGGAGCTTCGTGGAATGTATTACCTTATATGGTTTCCCAGCAGGATTCTGAAGAGGTGAATGCAATGATTTCTGCGAATGGTAGATTATATGTCTCAAGGCAATCTTATATCAAGAAATACGGATATGATGATGATTCTTTAATCTACGAATGGAATGGTGCTGCCTGGAATAAAATGCAATTGCCCATTGCCGTTTATCCGTTTAGTAGCTATTTATTTTCTACGTACAATAATAATCTTATTGTTTTTGGACAAGACAAGGCCTATAAAATGTTTTGTTTAAGTTTAGATAGCAGTAGTTGGAGTGTCCTATCAAGAAATATGTATGCGCAAAGATGGAATTATTCTTATGGAATTCAAAACAGCTCTCCTGTTGTAGTAGAATATAAAGGAAAATTGATTGTAAATAACGGAGCAGGCTTTTCTATTTGGGATGGCACCACCTGGTCAAGCTTTCAGGGGTTTTCCAAATCATTCGGATCATATTACGGTCTCTATTTTATAGATGCCAATGCGCAACATTTGTATTTTGCCGGTAATTTTAATGTTTTGGCAAAGCGTCCAATAAATTATGTTGGGGAATTTACTACGCATGTTTCATCTTTCTCCGGAAAGGTTTATATAGATCTGGATTCCAATTGCAAATATGATGTAACTGATATTCCGGCAAGAAATGCATTTGTAAAAATTGCACCGAACGGATACATTACAAATACGGATTCTGATGGAAATTATACTGTTTTTTCGGATACTCCAAATTGTACGGTAACTGCGATACTTCCTAAATACGGCGTTTCTTCATGCCCTTCTTCAGGTTCGGCTACTTTCAACTTCCCCAGGGATTCAAGTGTACAAAATGTGGATTTTGCCGTTAAGTTCAATGAGAAAATTAATGATTTGAAAATGACTTTGAGCTGTAACATGGGGTATAGATTTCATCCAATGATAAAACAATATTTTTATTTGACATATGAAAATATTGGTACTACTATCCAGTCAGGAAAAATATATTTCAAAAAACCTGTACGACTGATTAATTTTAGTGCCTCGCCCAAGGAAGATTCAGTTAACAGCGCCATTGCCTATTGGTCATTTTACAAGCTTTATCCGGGAGATAAAAGGTTAATTACAGTTGAACTTAATGCTGACAAAGATTTAAAAAAAGGGGATAGCCTGGTATTTAATACCTGGTTTGATTCTGCAACCACGGCAAAAGATTCGGATAAAAGCAATAACTCCGATACCCTTGTGATGGTGTCCGGTGATAGTCATGATCCGAATAATAAACAATCTTATCCGCCTGCGGATATAACGCAAAGCACTAAGGAAATTAAATACCATATAGAATTCCAGAATACGGGAAATACAGAGGCTCGTCAAATTGTAGTGATTGATACTATTGATGCAAATCTGCCGCTGACGGAAGTGATCATGAATTCATCCAGCCATAAATACCGTCTGGATATAAATAACAATGTATTCCGTTGGACGTTCAATGACATTAATCTTTCCGATAGCACCAGTGATGAAAAACACAGTCATGGTTTTATCAGCTACACTGCCAAAATAAAACAAGGCATTGCTGCAGGTACGGCTATAAAAAACAAAGCGTATATATACTTTGATTATAATAAGCCCATGCCTACCAATCAAACCATGAATAAGATCGGAATCAAAACTTCCGAGATTGAACCTATAAAAATTAGCGAATCCATAAATGTATTTCCCAACCCTGCCAATGAAGAATTGATGATAGACAACCGCAGCCCTGAAACTAAAAAGTTTATCATTTATAATTCGGTCGGACAAGCAATGACGCAATTGCAAATTGGAAAAGACCAGCGTGAAATACTCAACACTACTGCTTTCCCCGCGGGTATCTATTTTATCCGCGGTGAGAAAGGAGAATCAGGAAAGTTTGTGATACAGCATTAGGAATTAGAATTAGCCGGAAAAACTGCAAAGACTCGTTCCAAGGAGGAACATTTTGAACAAATTGTAAAATTAAAAAATTAAAGGCATGGAAAATTTTTACAAATGTGTACTATCACTAAAAGCAGGTATTATGCTATTATTCCTGTTGGGCATTGCAGCACCTTCACACGCGCAAGTATTCAAGGCTTTGGGCGATGAGCAAGGAACTGTGGGAGTACCCAATACCATTTATGCTTCCTGTAGTAACGGTGATGATGTGTACGTAGCGTACGGAGTTCAAAGTGGAAAAAATTATTTAGCATATTTTGCCAAATGGAATGGAATTTTTTGGGATACGTTACCATCATTGCTATTAATGGGATCTCAAACAAATGGGTTAACCGCTCCTAATGTAATTAATTCAATGTCATTTTATAAGAATGAGCTTTATGTGGCAGGTGCATTTGATAGTGTTCATAATGTTCCTTTGGCATTGGGATTGATAAAATGGAATGGCAGTTCATGGACTAATGTTAAAATGAACACGTCAAATGGCCAGAGCATCTTAAGTGGGCTTATAATATATAATGATAAGTTATATGTATCCGCCTTTACCGGATGGATGACTGGAAAACGGCGTAATGTTTCATCCTGGGATGGAACAAAATGGGATAGTATACCCGGACTTCCATTTTATGATGTAGGTGCCATGGCAGTATACAACAATAGTTTATACCTTACGGACTTGACTCCCACCGATCACTATATGATGGGCTATGTATGGAATGATACTTCCCTAAAGAAAATTCAGTCTGTTTACGAACAAGGTGGTATAAGTGCACTCGATACTTTTAATGGGAATATAGTTGCTTGTGGCACGGATTCATATAGTAATATAATAAATGTAAAGCTATTTAATGGAACCAAGTGGACTGATATTTCTAAGGGTTTAAAAAATTATTATTGTGGGACGCAAACAGACCGGATATTCTATTTTAAGGAGTTTGGCGGGCGCTTATGGGCGAGCGGAAATTTTTATGATAATACCAAAAATATCCAGAGACATCTGGCTGTTTATGATGGTTCCTCATGGAATGTCTTTCCCGATACGATCGGAGCAGGCTACCCTTATCAACTTTTAAGAACGGATAACAAGCTTTTTGTCATGGGAGGTTTCAAAACAATTGGTAATCAAACAGTAAATAATATTGCTGAGATAGGAGGAAAAATAGTAAAGATAGGCGGGAAAGTTTATTTTGACAGAGACAGTAATTGTGTATTTACCAAAGGTGACATTCCACTGGTAAATCGCCTCGTATACATAGATAATGGAGCATACAATACCAATACAGATGACAGCGGGAATTACAATTTGTATGTTGATAGCGGAATGCATACAATACACGTTTCCGGCCAAAAGGATTTAATTCAAATGTGTCCGTCAGGAAATGCTGACATTACCCTGAATGCTGATCCCGATAGCAGCTATTCAGCAATGAATTTTGCTTTCAAATTAAAGCCCGGAATACAGGATCTTTCAGTTGCAATTTCTCCAATGGAAAGGCTGAGGCCCGGACGAATTGTAACTTATGTATTAAGTTATGAAAACCTTGGAAGTATAACTATTAACAATGCGTATATACAAATGAGAGTTGATAAACGCCTGAGCGGTCTGATTGCTGATTCAACTATTTTTTCTTCCAATGATTCCACATATACATTTCATCTTAAGGGAATAAAATCTCTTGAAAGAGGACAAATTAAATTTGATGTAACCGCGTCGACACAGTTAAAGCAGGGGCAAATTGTTACATTCTTTATCAGGGCGGATTCAGGTTTGGTGGGAAAAGATAGTGACCTGACCAATAATTTTGATACACTCAACCAGAACGTATCAAACTCCCATGATCCCAATGGAAAATTCGTTTCTCCTGACGGGGCAATTGCTGCCAATACCTCGCAGATAAAATATACTATTTTATTCCAGAATACCGGAAATGGAAAGGCATATAAAGTGGAAGTGCTGGATACAATAGATACCAATCTCCCATTGACGGAAGTAACTATGAATTCAGCCAGTCATAAATATGTTTTGCATATTAATAATAATGTAATGAGATGGACATTTGATAACATTAATCTGGCAGACAGTACCACTGATGAAGAACACAGTCACGGATATATATCATTTAGCACAAAGCTTAAAAAAGGAATGGCTGTGGGTACGGAAATAAAAAACAAGGCCTATATATATTTCGATTATAATGATCCTGTACCTACCAATCAAACAATGAATAAGATTACCGCTGCAGTTATTACATCTATTGCAGAAAAAGTGAATATCTCTCGCGGCATCAATCTTTACCCCAACCCGGCCAATGAAGAATTAAAGATAGACAACCGCAGCCCTGAAACTAAAAAGTTTATCATTTATAATTCCGTGGGTCAGGCAATGACGCAATTGCAAATCGGGAAGGATCAGCGTGAGATACTCAACACTGCTGCTTTCCCTGCTGGTATCTATTTTATCCGCGGTGAGAAAGGCGAATCAATCAAGTTCGTAATTCAACATTAATAGCTCTGTAGACAGGAGGGCGGCTGAAAAGCCGCCCTTTTTTTACTTCTCCCTATTCGCCGCGGCGAACCTCTCCTTAGAGAGAGGGATTTTAACTTAACAATATTTTACTCAACATCGCCTTGCCATGCTAGGATACCACCGAGCATATTGTGTACCTTTTCAAATCCCTGCGTTTGCATGTACTTGCAGGCATTGCTGCTTCTCGCTCCGGACCTGCAATAGATAAAATATTCTGTTTCGCGATCCAGTTCTTCAATCTGTTCATGGAATTCATGCCCCATGATGTTTATGTTTAATGCGCCCGGTAAATGGCCACCTTCAAATTCTTCTTCGGTACGTACATCCAGCAATATAGCACCGGGAGTATTTTTATATGTTTCGCCAAATTCTGCGGCAGTAAGATCTACATTTTCCATAATATAAATTTATAATTAAACTACTTAATCTTCTTTATCTGTCCCTGTGTGTACATGGATTTCCGTTGAATCAGTGGTAAAACTAATTTTTGCCTTTTCAAACTCTAACGCTATTTTTTCATAGACGGAATATTGCACTTCACCCAAGTTAATTCTTTTTACCCAGAATAAAAAATCCATGTTTATTCCGCCTGAACTGATATCATGTATTCCGATAACAGGCTTGGGGTCTTTCAGGATCTTCTCATCAGAATCAACGATGGACTGAAGGATTTTTTTAGCCTCCATAATATTGGATCCATGGGCAATGGGGATTTTTAAATCTATTCTTCGGTTATCTTCAGCGGTATAATTGATAACATCCTTATTGGAAAGGCTACCATTCGGAATAACCACTTTTTTATTTTCCGGTGTTATAATGGTTGTATATAAGATCTGAATTTCGCGGACGCTGCCCTTGTGTCCTCCGGCTTCAATAAAATCACCTACTCTGAATGGTTTGAACATAAGGATCAGTACACCACCTGCAAAGTTTGAAAGGCTGCCTTGCAATGCAAGAGCCACCGCAAGTCCTACGGCACCGAGTGCGGTGATGAAGGATGTTGTATTAAAGCCCATGAATGAAAGCACACTCAGGATGAGGGTTGCCTTCAGGAAAATGGAAAGAACCGAACGTACAAAAGGCACCAGTGATTTATCAACGTTCCTTGCCATGAGGAGGGTAGTCAATCCATGGCTGAGCTTGCGGATGAGCCACAAACCAATACTCAGGGCTATAATGCCTACAATGATCCGCGGACCGTAATGGACGGCCATTTGCTCCAGCGTTTCCAGATAAAAATCCAAACTTTTCAGTTTTGAACTAAAGGAAGTGGATTGCAATATAGTAGAGAGAAAAAAGTGCATAAAAAAGAAGCAAAATTAATTTTTGCAAAAAACTCAGATCTTGTATTTCCTGAACCAGCTTTTCATCTTCATTTCAAGAACCCCGAAAACGGCTTCTTTGAAGATGCCACTGGTCATCTTGGAAGCACCTTCAGAACGGTCAGTGAAAATAATAGGGACTTCTACAATTTTAAAACCATACTTCCAGGTGGCAAATTTCATTTCAATCTGAAAAGCATATCCGCGGAATTTGATATGATCCATATCTATGGCTTCAAGAACCCTGCGATGATAACACATAAAACCGGCTGTAGCATCTCTGAAAGGCATTCCGGTAATGGTGCGCACGTATTTGGAAGCGTAATAGCTCATAATTACCCTGCCCATCGGCCAGTTAACGACATTCACGCCGGTAACGTACCGGG
>CAILMK010000636.1 GCA_903835275.1 uncultured bacterium
AATCAAAAAATCCTGCCTGATATTCTTTCTTCATGCTGCTAAATTAACATTTTTTATTATTTTTGTGGATGAATGGGTATTTAGAAGTACCCATATGCTGTTTTAAACATTTTATTATTCCATCGTACAGATCTATTTGGCAGAAAACTATCCTTGCCGTAATAAAGATTACCATAGTTGTCATTCGGCTCAACAAAATATCCGTCTTTCTCTAACAAAATAGAATAGGTGCTATGAGTTAAATCTAGCCCTTTATTGCTAAAATTAATTGAGTAATTTCCATATTTATCAGTATTTGTTACAGCTATATATTCAGCCCCACCCCATAGATAGTCTTTCAAATATAATTTAACAGATACATTTTCAATTCCGGACAAAGATGGAGTATCTCTAACCATTCCAAAAATGTTTATGCAATTGGAACTGCAAGGCTGTAGTTCATTCAACGGCTTCTCATCCTGCTGCTTACACTTAGAGGAAAACAATAATAGTATATATGAAAAGAAAACTAAAAATTTCATGTCGGTAATTTTTAAAGTAAAGTTACAATTTTAACGTATCTCTTGTACAAATATAGCCATCTCTTGCAACATTATATCATCGCTAGTTAAGAAGGAACCTTAGTTGGAATGGTCCTGTTGCCTCTTCATAACTAAAAACTTACAGCCATGCTAAAATGGGCAGCAACATTCTTCATTATCGCAATTGTAGCAGCAATTTTTGGATTCGGTAATATTGCCGAAGGTGCCGCAGATATTGCCAAGGTATTATTCTTTATTTTTATTGTGATTTTTCTGATAACATTGTTATTAGGGCTTAAATTGTTTGGCAAATAGGGACGCTTTCAAAGGCAATTCCTACCTTTGCCTCATGGCATTACCTACTTTACCCAAACGCTCGCGCTACATAGGCATTGGTGTGGTTCTTATCGGACTTATATGCCTGGGCAAGGCTATTGATTTTGTTATAACACGACATAACACACCCTCTTACCTGATGGTTGCGGCTTCTGTAATGCTCATTCTGTCAGGCTCTTTCAGGATCTGGCGCGCCCAGAAATAGATTACGCTTTGGGTCGAAAATTGCTTATTAATACACCAAATCAGGTATTTGGCAAGTAATAAATAATACAATTATTCCTGCATTAGCATTAACTAATTCAATAAAGCATTTTTAACCCTTATCCACGTAAGAACTTATCTATCTTTTGGATGCAAGGGCATATCTGCCGGGTATCTTTGAATTAATAAAAACGACAAAATTATGGGCAACGGAATTTATTACTTTATCAATGCGCAAGGCGAAAGAAAATTATTTTTCAACTGTACTACCAATATGGAGAAAGTCATTGAATTCGTAAATAAATTAAACTCTCTGCTTACAAAAAACGAACTTATTACTCAGGTAGAATACGAGGAAGGCATCGTTGACATAATTTCCTGATCAAAAAATACGAACGCATGCGTTGCGTTCAATGAACTACTCTTTTGTGTCCCCCATTTTCAGGTTCGCCGAGACTACGGCGAGCCTGATTTTTTCATATTTGAACTTTTGTATCTGCAAAGGTTGTTCTTTATTCAGCACTAAACACCCATAATCATGCTTAGATGGTCAGGAATATTCTTTTTGATTGCCATCGTATCTGCCGTATTCGGATTTACAGATATAGTCGGTGCTGCCTTTGGATTTGCCAGGATATCATTTTTCATTTTCATTTCCGGTTATTTAATTATCATGCTCATAGGCCTAAAGCATTTCCGGCAACGGTAAAAGAAAAACAAGAAATGGAAATTTTACTATAATGTAGCTTTACCCCTGATGCGGTAAAACATTGAGGTTGCAAAGCCAATGATCATGATGATTGCACCGATCCATAACAGGTTAATGTATGGGAATATCGTCGCTTTCATGGCTATAAATATCGGTTCGGGCCTGTTTCCTTTTTCAATAATAAACTCGCTCTCCTTTGTTGCAGGATCTATTCCGCGGTAGATAAAAGCGAGTCCTAATTCATGTACTTCTGCAGTATTTACGGGTTCAAAAGTATTGCCAACAAAATCAAATGCAGGTTCCGCGTAATAGGTATTGATATCATCCACCACCTTTATTTTTGCTATAACCCTGTTCCTTCCCTGAGTGGAAGAATCATTCTTTAAAACGATATTTTCAAGGGTAATGCGCATGCTATCCATAACTATGGATTGCCCTTTTGCTAATTTCTTTACAGAAAAAGTATCGTAGATGACTTTATACGATCTATCATTGGGATTAGCTGCCGCGGTAATATGAGTAAAAATATCCTTTGTCAGGTAATGACGTGTAGAAGGAGATGTGGAAGACATTTGCTGTCTTGCCTTATCAAAAACAAGATACGGATGAAGATTAAACTCTTCTGTAACCGCTTTTGATTTTGGGTCGATCTTTTTATAATGAACCTTATAATAAACGTGTCCCTTGTCAGAAGAATCGCCAAGGTACTCCACAGTATAATCCTGCATTTGCACCGGAAAGTTCTTATACAAAACCTTGTTTTCCATCTGCTCCTTTGCGTTTATATTATCAAGGGCAGACATGTGTTCGGTATTCACAGAAATTGTTTCTTTTTTACCATTGGCAATCAGCGCACCCAGCAAAATAAATCCTATGCCAATATGGGCTATTGCTGCTCCTGCCGCAGGCACCCTTCTTTTACGCAGGAACGAAACAAGTATATCTCCATTCCCAATAATGGTGAATGTACTTGCTATAAGAAGAATCGCTAAACGATAATCTTTAAATCCAAGCAGTATATCAAACAATATTCCCAATGGAATTGATATTGCCGCAGCGATAAATATTTTCTTCCAGAATTCATTTGCATGCGTATTCCTGAATTTCAAAAACTGCGCAAAGCCTGTTAGCAATGCTATGATAATTGCAAAAGGAATTTGCAATAAATGATAGGTGGCAATAGGATCCGCAGGCTTGGATAAATTCACCGGTAACTTGGAATGGAAAACGTAATTAATAAACTGGTCCAGTTTATTTAAGACCGGTATGGAAGTAAGTACAATAATGTGCAATGCTGCTAATGAAAGCACCAGTGCTCCAATGAACATCCAGAACTCCCGGCTGTATATCTCGTCTTCCTGTGGCGATTTAGGGATAGATTTCCACCGCATGATCAGCGCAAAGGCTGCAAGGAATACAAATGCCAGCATGAAAATCAATAACTGCCCTGATAATCCAAGATCAGTGAATGAATGCACGGATGAATCACCTAAAATTCCGCTACGGGTAAGGAAGGTAGAATATAAGATCAATAAAAATCCGAGGGTAACCAATATATAAGCTGCTCCAAGGGCTGACTTCTTGCTTTGGTATATCAGCATGCAGTGCAATCCTGCAATCATGATCATCCATGGCACCAGTGACGCATTTTCCACAGGATCCCATGCCCAGAAGCCACCGAAGCTGAGTGCCTCATACGCCCATGCTCCTCCCATAAGGATGCCGGTACCCAATACCATTCCATTAAACAATGACCATGGCATTGCTGCCTTTACCCATGCTCCGAATTCCCGCTTCCAGATGCCCGCCATTGCAAAAGCAAAAGGGACAATAGTAGTGGCAAAGCCAAGGAATAATATAGGAGGATGGATCACCATCCAGTAGTTTTGTAATAATACATTCAATCCCCTTCCGTCAATCGTTGATATTGCCGACATATAATCGGATTTACCAAACATTGGCAAATCAGGAAATGCCTGTCGTAGCAAGATGAACGGATTGGAACCAAGTTTTATAGGTAAATGAGTCAGATGTCCGAAGATGGAAATATCATTGATCCCCAAAAGCATGGATGCTAGCATCACCTGTGCGAAAGTTAGCACGACAAATACCGGCCCTTCCCATTTTTTTGCAGTAAT
>CAILMK010000637.1 GCA_903835275.1 uncultured bacterium
TAATTAAAACACAATTTTTCATAGTAATTGTCGCGGTATGGTTCAGATAAAAACCTTCATCAAATATACTGGCAAGGTTCCTTCTGAATGACAACAGTGAACGGATTGAGCTAGTAAAAAATCGTAATTCGTAATTCAAAAACCCCTAACCGCTTCCTAATCTTCTGCTAAGAATCATCTCTACTCTTTTGTACAATTCCACCGGATCATCCGTGCGCCACGCAATGGAATCCAGTTCACCTCCGAAGTTTATATAGTAATCAATATTGCTCTGCCGGAATTCATTCAAAACGTGTTCCTGGAAATTGATCGCCGCTATCCAGCCATCCTCAACATCTTCAAACCATTCATTATAATAGTCGTCTCCATCAGGATGGAAATTAAGGACATTTTCCCCTATTAGAATAAATTTCTTAATACCATTCTCAATAAGTACATCTGCTACATCCCGCTTCAGGAACATAATATCATTATTAATGGTATCGTTCCACTCCCCTATCAGTTCTATGATCGCGTAATGTAAATTGTAATCTACACTCAGCAATTTGACATAGAGTGTTGGTGACCCAATCTCGTCCCATTGCGGGTGAATAAGATAATCGTATATGGCATTAGTAAAATAAAACTCATTATATGTGCGCTCATAAAAAGGAGAATTTTCATCCTCTTCCGCCATATAAAAATGCCTCCAGTTGTAAAAGGGCTCTATATTATGCATTTCCTTCAGTTACGTCTATTACACCACGAACGCTGCCATGTTTCAGCAGTAATTCGCGTGCGTGTTCTTCATTCCAGTGGTACAAATTCATAAGCATTCTCGTTCCCCTATCCACAAGCTTATTATTACTTAAACGCATATCAACCATTTTATTGTCCTTCACTCTTCCAAGTTTTATCATGCCAGAAGTGGTTTTAATGTTTATAACGAGCTTTTGCGCGGTTCCGGCTTTCATACGTGTACTGCCGGTTACAAACTCCGGACCGGTAATAATTTCAATAGGAAAATCAGCCATTCCTGCTATGGGAGAATCATTATTGCAGCAAATACTTCCGGTGGAAATTTTATTATCTCGGCAATCTTTCAGTCCGCCCAAAACATAGGGCGTAGTCCCTGAAGCGGAAATACCGATCACGAAATCCTTATCCGAAATTTTAAATTCCTTCAGATCATGCCATGCCTGTTTCATATTATCCTCCGCTCCTTCCTGGGCTTGTCTAATCGCGGCATCACCTCCGGCAATGATACCAATAACAACATCAAAATCTACACCGTATGTTGGCGGAATTTCAGAAGCATCCACTACTCCTAATCTGCCGCTGGTACCCGAGCCGATATAAAATAAGCGACCCCCATGTTTCATTTTTTCATACAGCGCATCCACCAGTTTTTCTATCTGCGGAATGGCTTTCTCCACCGCAAGCGGAACGCTTATATCCTCCTTATTGATGCTGGTCAATAATTCCGAAGTCGGCATCTTTTCGAGATGGCGGTAGTTTGAATCTTTTTCTGTTGTCTTTTCCATTAATGTTAAATTTCCTTACTTCTCGTCAGTTCCATTATACATAAAAGGGGAGAAGATGTTCACTTTACAAAAATAGCTTAATTGGCGTTTGAATTCCTTATTATAACTAATTCTTATCCCCGAATTCATAACGTTTATATTTAGAATATTTTCCGACACCAATCGCAACATGCCCCGTAATCTGCACATATTTCTCGACTTTAAAGTCCTCTTTATTAGGGGTGGTTTTAAAATCAGTATCAAAAAAATTCAAAATTGTGATTGGAGTAATAAGTTCATTCTTCAAAGTGTATTGTTGATAACCAATCAAATCGATTCTTTGAATATTAAATTTATTATCGGTTGATATTTCAACAGTTGTTATCATTCTTAAATCACTTGGACGCATTTTAATATGCAATGCCATACCACTAGCAGTAGTGTTCACGGTTACAGAATCAGCACTTTTTTGTACAATTCTCAAAATACTTCTAATATCTGAATATGGATCATAAATTTTTATATCCCTCTTGCTTAAGATGAATAATTTGACTGTATCAAATGCTCTAAAATCGTAATTAGAATCCATTAAAATTAGTCTGCTCCCGGGTTCGTAATAATAGTACATAGCTCCTAAATATTTCGCATGAGCTAAAGGAATTGTAGTAGAATCAATTATTAATGTATCCATTTTCATCCTTAACACTACCTTAAAGTTGGTACTAAATGAAGAATCGTATTTTTGGACTAACTTATCAAGTTTAACTTCAGGCTTAGTAATAATGGATAAGAATAGAAGATAACAAAGACCGTATTGCATAAAATGGTGATTTTTGGGGGACTAAATTTTATTTTCCAATTTCAGTTCGAGCTGCCCCCTTCCAATGTTGAGAGGGATTTAGTGAGAGGTATTGCTTTTCGGGGTTAGGGAGTGAAACTCAATCAATCCCTCCATCGGCGACTGAATAATTTTCTCCAGTTTATAATCATATTCAATCGCTATTGCACGTAAAATATCACTGAAATGATAACCGATGGATCCCACTACACCCACTGGATATTTTTTGTATTCGTAAAAGCAATCAATATGGTAGCGGAAAAAATCATGGAAGCTTTCCTTTACAATTCCCAGACAATATTCTTCCTCAATATGCTCTTTGATTAATGGAGCAAAAGATGCCAGCCAGCGGTTGGGGGCGGGTTCCTTGTAGACCTTATTTAATATGCTTTCCTTATCAAGCCCTTTTTCATCCCTAAGTATTTTATATAAGTTGTCGGGTAGATTATGATAAAGAAAATCACGCAAAAGACGTTTGCCCAACCAAGTCCCGCTTCCCTCATCCCCAAGGATATAACCAAGGGCAGGATTATCCTGGAATAAAGTATGTCCGTCATAAAAACAGGAATTGGATCCCGTCCCCAAAATGCAGGCTATGCCTTTCTTTTTCCCGAATAAGCCTATGGCGCAAGCCATTACATCATGCTCTACCTCAATTTTCAGATCCGGCAGAAATTTATTAATTGCAGATCTAACCATGGCCTTGTTTTCATTACTTGAGCAGCTGGCGCCGTAAAAATAAATAGTGCTTATTGCCTTTTCCTTTAAAACCGGGGCAACTTCCTTACTAATAATCCCCTCAATTTCAGGTACTTTCTGGGTATATGGATTAATTCCCAGGGAGGTGAAGTTCATGGTTTCCACCCCGTTTTCAAGCAAAACCCAGTATGTTTTGGTCGATCCGCTTTCTGCAATCACTATCATGGCGGGCAAAAATAAGGTTTTTGGAGTGATGTTTGAAGAAGTTTTATAATAGTTATATCTTTGAAAAATTATATGCAACTAATGA
>CAILMK010000638.1 GCA_903835275.1 uncultured bacterium
ATTTCTGGAATTTCGGTGAAGGAAACTCCAATACTTCCACTGCCGCGCATCCTGACAGAAGAAGTATGTATTCCACTGAAAAGCTTCCATGGCATTTATTTTTAGATACGGGATGTTTTGATGTGACATTGACTGTGAGGGATCCCATTACGCAGTGTTCTGATTCCACAGATATAAAAATTGTTTTGCAGGAGCCGAGTGCCAAATGGGATGCCGCTTATGATACCGTTAAAAAAATGGATTATAATGAGCAGGTTGCTATTGGAAATACTTTTCAATTTAAGAGAAGAGGATTTTTGCTCTTCGGAAAGCCTTGTGATAATACATTCCAGTATATAGACATGAGTGAAACCTTACCCTCTTGCCTGAAAAATCAATACGGGCTGGTGCTGGATTCGTTAAAGGATAGCTACCTGGATAGCTGCGGAGCAGCTGCAAAAAAGCCGACTGTATATCATGAATGGACAATCAATCCGAACGGGTATTTCAAATACGCTGACAGCGGATGGAAAAGCATAGGGGTGGCTATAACCAATAATCCTTTTTGCAGGGATACTTTCTGGTATCATGATTATAAATATATTTTTAAATTATCCGCGGATCTTGTGCCAATAAAAGGCACTTCATGTCCCGGTGGTACCATAGGTTTTACACCTAAATATCCCGACCAGAAAGGCGTAAGTATTTTTAGTATGCGTTATGTTTTTTATCCGGATAGAAAAAATTATTCCGAGATAGGAAGAGATACGTTCAGGCATATATACTTTAAGAATAACCTGGGAGATTCTGATACGGCAACCACTTCATTGAATGATCCATTGTTTCCTATAGTAGACAGTGCTAAATTTAATTTTTTGAATGATACCATCCACAAGGCCTTCGGTGATCCGGGACATTATTTTATTTACACTTTTATATCCAATCGTTTTGGTTGTGAAGAGACGAATATTCTCAGTGTGGTTTTGGGGCACTATGCAGATTTTAAAACAACCAACCAAACGGTTTGCGTGGGAGAACCGGTTACATTTTATCCAACAATAATGTACAATCAGGTAAGTTCCGTGGATAGCTTTGTGAAGGGACAGGATGGATACGACCGTAAAACGTATTGGAAGGATCCTTCCGGGACAAGGGGTGGCAGAAAACCCAAATTTCCTGAAAAATTCAAGTGGGATTTTGACGGCGATGGAATTATTGATGACAGTACACATTACCAGCCTTCATTCTCCTATAAAAAAGTGGGTAATTATACGGTAAGGCTATATACAAAAGATAGCTTGAATTGTGACTGGCAGATGCTTGAAAAGAAAGTGTACATCAAGGCAATAAAAGTGGACGCGGGCTTTACCATAGCACCACCGGGACCGGATCGTTTTTGCAACCCGCAATTATTTTATTTCAAATCTAGTTCAGTAATAAATGATTCTCTTTTACCCGGGCAAAAACCGGCGAAAATTGTGTTATATGTCTGGGATTTTGGCGACGGAAATCCACCGATACGCACCACTAATGATTCCATAGGCTACATTTTGATTCATAACGGTACGTATGCAGTTAACCTGACTGTTTATACAGATACTTCCACAGGTGCAAATCATAAGGGTTGTTCAGATCAGTTCAGCATGAATGTAAACCTTGACGGTCCGCTTCCATCATTCAAAATTATTGGTGATACTGCGGGATGTGTTCCATTTACACTAAAGGTGATCGATCTTTCAAGGAAAACAACTTTCAAGGATTGGAGGCTCGGTGATGGCACCATTGTTTCCACAACTACTCAGGATACGGTGTATCTTACGTATAAAAAGGTGGGTATATATTGTCCGCGTTTGGTAGGGGCATCACAGGTAACGGATTCAAATCATGTTACGCATTATTGTTCAGATACATTTCCATTCAAAAATTGCCAGTTCCAGGTGAATGTATTGCCGCGTCCAAAAGTCAATGCAGCATTTGATACAATAGTTTG
>CAILMK010000639.1 GCA_903835275.1 uncultured bacterium
TATTCCAAAATTATACCCATTGGAAAGCTGGTGGTCATAAAATCCGGTGGAATAGTATTTCCTATAGGCAATCGAAACATTCCAGTAAGGCGTGATATTTTGAGTGTGCGTCGCCTTGAAATATTGCAATGCCGTGGGGCCTTGTACGTATTGAAAATCCGTAAATGGAGAACGCGTATTGTAATAACGCATGTTTTCATCGGTCATGCGGTATACATCCCACTGGTGAAATCCGAAACCGAAACCTACCTGGTGCTGGTAATCGAAAAACATAGGAACAGCCGGTGAGGCATTATTTCCCAGGAAAGTATAATGATTGTCCCTATCCAGAACGGGATCGAACTGGTGCACATCAGTAAGCCCTGTATCCACTTGCTGGAGGGTGTCAGGGTTTATTTCCATCTTCCTTACAGTAGTATAGCGCGTATGCAAGCCATATACCTTAAATCTTGCCTTGACGGAAGTATCAGAGGTGGCAGTTGTCCCCTTAGCCGGCTGTTGGGGAGATGGACCCTGCGCCATACACGCAGTTCCCATCGCTAAAGCAATAAGCAGAAAGAGATATTTGAATGCAGGGAACAAATGTATCTTTATAGAAGACGCAAAATTAGGTGATTACAATCAGAGGAAGATGGTGGTTTTACAATTTGCAGCATTTTAGTTTTTCATTTATCGTCAAATATCACGCCATTGATAAAAAAACAGGCCCTCCAAACTGGAGAGCCTGCTTTTTCTACGATGTTTAGTTAATAACTTGTGTTGTTTACTCAGGGACGAATAGGTCTTCCTAAAATTGCAACCGGAATAAATTATTCCAATTTCACAAATTGAAGAATTGCCATTTATCCAATTCTTATTGCAAAGTACAATAGAATGTATGACTAACAGACGAATTATGCATAAAAAGGTTAGTAGTTAATAAGGCAAATAATCCACATTTAACTCTTAAATATTTGAATATCTATTGTTTAAATAAATACCTACAGGGGCATTCTGCTTATTATAAGCTCTGAATGAAAATGCCTTTAAGGATTAAGAAACGGAAATCTATGCCACCATTGATAGAAGCATTAAATTTGCAGAAAGTATTCTATCAATGGCAAAACCTACCCTTGCGCGCGGTATGCGCGATTTCCTTCCCAAGCAGGTCTATGAAAGGCAATATATTTTCAATATTATCCGTACCACTTTTGAGAAATACGGGTTTCAGCCTATTGAAACACCTGTGATCGAGAACCTTAGCATCCTTTCTGAAAAATACGGCGAAGAAGGCGATAAGCTCCTTTTTAAAGTTTTGAACTCCGGCGAGTATCTTAGTGATGTAAATGAAAATGATCTTTCGGCCAAAAATCATAGCGCAATAACATCAAAAATTACTGAAAAAGGCCTGAGGTATGATCTTACTGTTCCCCTCGCAAGATATGTTGTAATGCACAGGAATGATATTGTTATCCCATTCAAGCGATACCATATAGACAAGGTTTGGCGCGCTGACCGACCGCAAAAAGGACGTTATCGTGAATTTTACCAGTGTGATGCCGATTGCATAGGTAGCCCATCACTTTTATATGATGCCGAGTGTATTTTACTTTTTGACGATGTACTTAATCAATTGAATGTTCCGGATTTCATTATTAAAGTAAACAACCGCAAAATTCTCGCGGGCATTGCAGAAGCCTGGGATTTTACGGATCAGTTCAAGGATTTTGTAATTGCTATCGATAAATGGGACAAGATCGGTGAAGATGGCGTTATTCGCGAACTTGGTAACAAAGGCTTTTCAGAAGCAAAGATCCATGCCATCCAACAGCTTTTCCGTGTAAGTGGATCCAATAGTGAAAAACTCGAAACTTTAAAAACTTTACTTTTAAATTCCCCTACCGGAAACAAAGGCATTGAAGAACTTGAAAAAGTGCTGGATTATTTATCAGGTACTCCACTAAATAAGGGCATCATCGAACTCGATTTTTCACTGGCACGCGGACTCGATTATTATACATCCACGATATTTGAAGTAGTATTGAAAAATTATGCCATGGGAAGCATTGCCAGCGGCGGAAGGTATGATGAACTCACTGCCGGATTTGGTATGTCCGATATGCCCGGAGTGGGAATTTCATTCGGTGCGGAGCGAATTTATGATGTGCTTGCCGACCTAAATTTATTGCCGGAAATGGCAGCAAGCAGCGTAAAAGTTTTAATTATAAATTTCGGCGGAGAGGAAGAAAAATCCGCATTCTCACTACTACAAAAACTCCATGCTGAAAATATATCTTCAGAACTTTATCCGTCTGATTCTAAAATCGGCAAGCAATTCCAATATGCAGAAAAGAAAGGAATTCCATACGTAATTACAGCTGGAGCAGATGAGATACGGGAACATGTTTACCCGTTAAAAAATATTATTAGCGGCGAACAGGAAAAACTAAACCTTGAATCCCTGATTGCAAAACTGAAATCATAATTCATTTTACAGAAGAATAAAATACAATGGATATTCATCATATTAACTCTGGCAAATTGAGTATTTCCGATATAAAGGAAATAATAACATTAGAAAAAAAACTTTCCCTGTCAGAAGAAAGCAAAAATACAATAATAAAATGCAGGAAATATCTTGATGAAAGAATGCAGAATGAAACTGCTGCATTATACGGGATCAATACCGGTTTCGGTTCACTTTGCAATGTAAGAATATCCAATGAGGACCTTGGTAAATTGCAAACCAATCTTGTGCGCTCTCATTCCTGTGGAGTTGGTGAAAGAGTTCCTGATGAAATTGTAAAATTGATGCTCTTATTGAAAATTCAATCGCTCTCGTATGGATATTCCGGAGTTAGTCTTGAAACAGTACAAAGACTGATTGATTTTTACAATATTGGATTGTATCCTGTAGTCTATCAAAAAGGCTCTCTTGGCGCTTCAGGAGACCTTGCACCGCTTGCACATTTAAGCCTTCCGCTTATAGGAGAAGGGCAGATGAGTTTTGAAGGGAATGTTTATGATTCAGCAGAGCTATTAAAAAAGCATAACATTGGAGTAATCA
>CAILMK010000640.1 GCA_903835275.1 uncultured bacterium
CAAAAATGGGGGATGCACTTTTAAAGAATCCTGAAATCCAGGTGATGATTGCAAGCCATTGCGATAATGTATCCATCAATAAGAATAATAAATTCAATGATAACTGGGAGTTGTCAGCTCAAAGGACATTATCCATTATCCGCATACTGACCAAGGAACAGGACATAGACCAAAAGAGAATTACTGCCAGTGGAAAAAGGGAATACAGTACCGAGGATCTCAGCGACGATGAAAAAATTAAAAATCGCAGGACTGAAATAGTTCTTTCCCCTAAACTGGATGAACTTTATGAAGCATTTACAGGTAGGTAAGGAAATCATTGATCCCATGATCCGCGCGTTTATTTTACACAATTCGTTGTTTAACTTACAACAATACGTTGTTTGCAACAAAACGGATGGTTTTATTGTAGTTCGGTTAACTATCACTATTTAAATATGAAAAAGATACTTAAGCTTACAATATTATCCGCTGTGATAATTCTATCCTCTTGCGTTGCCAAGAAAAAATACACTTCGGAAGTTTCATCTCACCAGCAATGCGAAGATAAAAACAAACAACTCGAAAATAAAAATATGGTACTGCTCAATAAGGTTTCCGGCCTTGAAGGTGATACTACCCGGTATGGGCTCAGTTACCGTGGCTTAAATATGTCTAAAAATTCACTAGAACAATCAGCTAATTCCGAAAAAAACCAGTTGAATTCGGAACTGGATGCCAAGGGCAGACAATTAAGCGCCAAGGACCAGCTTATCCGTGACCGTGAAAGGAGACTGGCGGATCTTCAGGCAGTAATGGCAAAGAAAGATGCAGCAATGCAGGCCTTGCGTGCCAAAATCGCAGATGCACTGGTTGGCTTTACAGGAGATGACCTGAGCGTAGTAATGAAGGATGGGAAAATTTACGTTTCCATGCAGGAAAAACTACTTTTCAAATCCGGCAGCGCGAAAGTTGACCCCAAAGGTAAGGATGCAATTGCAAAGCTTTCAGATGTTTTGCTGAAAAACCCTGATATACAAATTATGATTGAAGGGCATACTGATAATGTCCCTATTATAAAGGGTAGCCAGTATGCGGATAACTGGGAGCTTTCTTCTGCACGTGCATTATCCATTATAAGGATACTGACACAGGAACAAAGCATCGATCCTAAGAGAATTACTGCAGCAGGTAAAAGCGAATTCAATCCAATTGAACCAAATACCAGTCCTGAAGGCAGGGCTAAAAACAGAAGGACTGAAATAATACTTTCTCCAAAACTGGATGAATTGTATGACGCTCTTTCCGGAAAGTAAATAAAGATATTGATTCATCGTTCTGAAGCGGGTTATTGCATGGCATTAGCCCGCTTCTTTTTATAAGTAGAAAGCTAAAAAACTACTCCTTTATTATTTTGTTCCATCCTTCACGGCTACCATCATTACAACGAAGAATATATATTCCCGAAGGAATGTCTCCAATGGATAGCTGATATCCTCTTTCTAAATATCCCGAAGGTATCATGGACTGCCTGACAACTCTTCCTGTTATATCAATAATGGAAATATCAACATTTCCTTGCATGGAATTATTCTGAATGGTAATTGCGGAATTAAACGGATTTGGAAAAACGGTTATCGATGTTAATGATGTATTTGATTCCGTACTAATTGCGGTATACTCAGGTGTACCATAATTAAAGATTGTTTTTGTCAACTCGCCATAGTCTATTGAATCCCATATATAACTCACACGGCCGGCTGAGTCATAATAGTAAATTTGTTTATAATAATCATATAACTGGCCATACAATGAAATGGAAGAATCCACTTTTGATTTTGCATTTCTATAAAAATAAGTAGTCCCAGTAGGGAGCAAATATTCTTTAGCAAGCAAACCATTTACATACTTATAACTGGTTGTTTCACCATAAATAAGAGAATAGTCAACTGAAGAATCGATAAGTCCGTTATTATCTCTGAAATAGTGCG
>CAILMK010000641.1 GCA_903835275.1 uncultured bacterium
CCCCCTACAAAGTGCCAGTAAGTGGTACATAGGTTTATGGCAAGCATATTAGTGGAATGAACCCTGTAACGGAAAGCATTTATCAATACGTAAATAACGTAAAGCAGTCCGCCGAGGATGTGCACCAGATGTATTCCGGTAACTATATAAAAGAACGACTCAGAAGGATTACCAACGAGGTAAACCTTCATTGCAACCAGGGCTTTATAACCTTCAAATTGCCCGATGGCAAACGATATTCCCAATCCAACGGTCAGGAATAAAGCCAGGCGCAGGTTAAATAGATTATTTTTCTTTGCAGCATAATATGCCCATTGCATGGTAATGGAACTAAGGACTGCTATTATGGTGGTAACGGTAAAAATCCCCGGAACTATAAAATAGGTCCAGTTACCATCGCCCCTGCGTACAATCATGCCTGATGTGAAGGCAGCAAAAAGCATGGTCACGGAAACAAGAAATATCCACATCATAAACTTTTTAGGGTTTACCGGATATTGTTCCTTGTCTATTTTAGCCATTTTGAATTCTGCTACACTCATCGTATAAGTTTATCTAATAACATTATAATAAAAACCAAAGGAAGGTAAAAAAAGGAAGTAAACATCAATCCGCGTGCGGATGCATTAGTAACTTCCTTCAGCAGTACAATACTCTTATAAAAGAAGTAAAGACTACAAACTTCCAAAACGATTGAACTCCATATGCTTCCCAATCCTAACATGTAGGGGAGGAAAGAAAGTGGTAAAAGAATCGCCGTAAATAAAACGATCTGCAACGCACCGGACCTGTCTTTCTTTGCGAAAAGAGGCATCATTTTAAGTCCTGCTCTTTTATAGTCATCATCCAGGACCCAGGCTATGGAATAAAAGTGCGGGAACTGCCATGCAAATTGCACGATGAATAATAATAGCGCCATCATGTCCAGACTTCCATGGGAAGCAACATAACCAATAATAGGAGAAGCTGCACCCGGGAATGCACCGATATAAACTGCTAAAGGTGTTACTTTCTTTAAAGGAGTATAAATAAATCCGTAAGCGATCAGGGAGGCAAGGGATAAAATTCCACAAAGAGGGGAGAGGTAATATCCAATGAGTATTACACCCACAGCTCCGAGGATGAGAGAAGTAATTGCTGCTTCGGCGATACCCATTCTGTTCTGCGCCAAAGGACGATTCTCCGTTCTGCGCATTAGCTTGTCACTATCCCGTTCAATGATCTGATTGATCCCGTTTGCTGCGCCTACGGTTAAAAAACCACCGGCACAAACAATCAGGCAATCCATCCAGTGAATAGAACCACTTGATCCCAATAGAAAACCAATAAATGTAGAGAATACAACAGTAAGATTCAGCCTCACTTTTATAAGCTGGCTGTAATCCCTCATCTTACTTTTTAAAGTAACCGAAGCGAAATTTTCTATATATATCTTTTCTGTGTTCATTAATTGGTTGCGTTGCTTTAAAGGCAATGCTTAGTTATTCTCTTTATCTTTTTTCTTTAGTTCAATAATATTGAGCATTACCATGCTGGGTTCGCCATGTCCGTGATGAGATGGTTCATAAACCGGTTTTTCATCAGTAGCGGTAGGTTCGTATGCTTCAGTATTATAATTAACCTTATTCATGATGTCCGTGTCGCTCATGGTTTGTGGCAACCAGTCCAGTTCAATATCAGGACGGCTGTAATCATACGGCCAACGGTATACTACAGGAATTTCACCCGGCCAGTTACCGTGGATACCATGTTCAGGAGTAGTCCACTCAAGTGTATTTGCCTGCCATGGATTGCGACCGGAACGTTTGCCTTTAAAGATACTTGCAAAGAAGTTGTACAGGAATATAAATTGTGTACCCATACCGATAAATGCAGCTGTGGAAATGAATTTATTTAATTGAATCCAGTTAGTTCCCCACTCTGTGAAAGCAGTAAGTGCATAATACCTTCTTGGAACGCCATCCATACCCATAAAGTGCATCGGTACAAATACCGCGTACACACATGCAAATGTAACCCAGAAGTGAATGGATCCTAATTTTTCATCCATTTTACGTCCGAATAATTTCGGGAACCAGTGGTAAACACCGGCAAACATTCCAAAGATGGAAGCCGCACCCATTACAATGTGGAAGTGGGCAACTACGAAATATGTATTGTGTAAAGGAATATCAAGGGAAGCGTTACCAAGGAATAAACCTGTCAAACCACCGGCAACGAATAAACTTACCACACCAATGGAAAACATCATTGCCGAATTAAGGCGAAGATTACCTCTCCATAAAGTAGCAAGGTAGTTGAATGTCTTTACTGCAGATGGTACCGCAATGATCAGTGTAGCGATCAAGAATACAGAACCAAGGAATGGATTCATACCTGTGATAAACATGTGGTGACCCCAAACCAGGAAGGACAAGAAACCAATTACCAGGATAGATCCAACCATCGCGCGGTAACCGAAGATCGGCTTACGTGCATTGGTAGCCATTACTTCGGAAGTTAATCCGAGGGCAGGCAATAATACTATATATACTTCAGGGTGACCGAGGAACCAGAATAAGTGTTGGAATAATACTCCACTACCACCTACGTGAACCACACCGTCAGTCATTTTTAAATAAATATCGGATAGATAAAAGCTTGTTCCGAAGCCACGGTCAAATATGAGCAGGATAAC
>CAILMK010000642.1 GCA_903835275.1 uncultured bacterium
AGGAGCGCGTTCCGAGGTATTCAAATTTCTTTATATCATCGTCCATGGGTTTGCCATGCCCCAGCAAAGGCCAAACAGTCTTTATCTTTTCTTTTTTCACATAAAGCATTCCGCTACCAAAAGGTGCGCCCAGCCATTTATGCAGACTGGTGCCGAAATAATCGCAATCAAGGTCAGTGATTTTAAAATCCATGTGCGCATAAGAATGGGCGCCATCCACCAATACTTCAATGCCTCTTTTGTGAGCGGCATCGGCAATCATTCTTGCTGGGACTATTTGTCCTGTCCAGTTGATCATGTGTGTAATATGCACCACTTTCGTTTTGCTGGTAAAGGCATTGGTATACAGTTTTACCATTGCATTGACATCTTCATTAGGAAGCGGCACGTCTATCCACACAAGTTTGATTTTATCGCGCATTTCCCTCTGTAGCCATGCATCCTTCATGTGGGGATAATCCTGGTAGGTAACCACTACTTCATCGCCTTCTTTCAAAGGGATTCCAAAGATCATGGAGCAAAGTGCCTCTGTGGAATTCCTGCAAATCGCTATTTCATCCGCAGAGCAGCCTGATTGCAATGCCAGTTTTTGGCGTAATGGTTCACGGTTCTGATCCAATATCTGCCACATATAGTAGGAGGGACCTTCGTTGCACATAGCAAGGTAACGAATATGGGCATCCTGTACTACTTTTGGCTGCGGACTTACACCGCCGTTATTCAAATTAATAATAGTCTGGGAAACAGTGTAGGATTCACGGATATAATTCCAGAAATCCTCATCGCTTGCAGCTTCAGAAGGGGATAAATGGGAAATTTTATTGGATTCCTTTTCCATGGCTGCCGCCAGTGTGGATGGCAACATACTTGCCAGGGTTATTGCTCCTGCTGCCATGCCGGCATGCTTTAGAAAGTCTCTTCTGCTGGTCATATTATTAAATTTTCAGGCAAGTTAATGATTATTTATGATTTGAATTAATTTTTGAAAAAAATTAGGAGCCTTTTATAAGCCAATCATTTAACGGTTCCTGTAGAATCCGCGGGGGAATTGAATACGGTCTTAAAAATAACCTTGATGCCCAGGATTCCGGTCCCTGTATGGTAAGTAACACTTTCAACAACGCCGCCTAAAGCATCCGGGGAATAGGTACGGATCCGTTCGTATTCCTGCATGGCGGAATCTTTAAAATAGATCATGTATTTATCGGGCAGATATTCAGGTCCGCCTCCGGTATGCCTTTGTTTTTTGAATTGCGAGATCTGGTGCGTTTCTGAAGAGGAGTGCACCAATGCCGTAAGGTAATTTGTCCATAGCAAAATGGATGTAATGAAAGGCCCGATAATCAGCAGGCTGAATGCCAGTTGTTCCTTAAGTCTCATTTGATTTGCATATCGTCTCAAAACAAGGAAGCCAATGATTGCAAATACAACTACGGAAACAATGATCCATTGAAAATGAACCAGGGAAAAATTGATGGGATGTAGTATCAGGCTGGCGATGCTGGATAGAAATACAACAACCATCAAAGTACCTCGTACTTCCGTGCTCCAGCTTCTGAAAACGTCAATGATTTTTTTCATAGGATTTCAAAAATAAGCAATATTTGCCGTTTTGTTTCTGTATTCATTTATTGGTTGACTGAAGAGGGATTTTATCCCGAAGTATTAAATGTGTGATTGAGGACAACTTTTAGCCCCAATAATCCTCTGCCAACGGTGTACGTAATACTTGGACTTTCACTCCTAAAATGTTTTACATCATACGTCCTGATAATTTCAAAATCTTTAAAAGCAGAATCGCTGAAAACGGCGGTGATATTTTTAGCACTTCCATGAAGAGAAACATTTGTTGTAACTATGTAGGAACTTATATAATGTGTTTCTTTGGAAGAATTCAAA
>CAILMK010000643.1 GCA_903835275.1 uncultured bacterium
CTATCCTGAATTACGTGAAAGATGCTTTCAGGATTCAGATGAATAAATACACGACGAATGAGCTCATTAGTAATCGCGTCAAATTTGAAGATGATGTTCAGAATACGCTTAACGAAGCCCTGATGCAGGAAGGATTCCGCCTGGAGCAACTTACCAGCGGATTGAAATATCCGGAGGCAATCGTACAGGCAATTGATGCCAAGAATAAAGCTGTACAGCAGGGTATGCAGGCTGAAAACGAATTGAAGCTTGCCGAGGCCCGCGCGAAAATAAAAATGATAGAAGCGGAAACAGATGCAAAGGCGAATCAGCTAAAACAGTCCGCGCTCACTCCATTACTTATCCAACAGGAATTCATAGAAAAATGGGATGGCAAAACGCCTCTTTACGGAGCCAGCCCATTATTAATGCAGAACCTACCCCAGCACTAAATAAAAACCACATAATAAAACCATTGTGTTTGCAAGTGAGAGGCCTTGGGAGCTAAGGCCTGAGGCCTCTCTTTGTTTTTATTTTCCCAAAAACATTTTAAAAATTATACCATGAAAATCAGGATTTTTCTTGTCCTTTCCCTATTGCTTTTCGTTCTTTATTCATGCAATTACCAGCTTATCGTGAACTGTAAAAAAATGCCTTTCACAAAGCTAAAGAGTACGACGGATTCAGTTCTCGTTTTTTTAAGCGATGATTCAATCCCGAATGGTGCAAAACTTCTAAGCGAAACAAAAATTTGTTCTCCGTTTTTATGGCTGGATGCCGGAGCCAATCGTCCTTTTTTTACCATGAAGGACTATGCCAGGGCAGAGGCGAAAAAGCAAGGGGCTAATGTGATTAAAATAACAGGAATAACCAATGTTAAAGCGGAAAGATATAAGTTACGTACCCAAATGTACTTGCTCCCGGAGCCATACCTTTCAGATTATAAAAAGAAATTGGATTCAACTGAAGAAGTTCACAAAAGTGCTTTGAAAGAACTTTGCGTGGTCCATGTAAAAAGCTTTTTCAACAACCACGGCGAAAATATAAAATGTCCTGTATATTTGAATGATTCTCTTTTGATAAATGCAGAGGGCTTTCATAGGGTGAATGGACTTCTTGACGTTCCTGCTTTTAATTTCAAACGCAGCAACTCTTGTATATTGTCATTAAAAAACGGATCTCCTGAAATCAGCCTGGAAACTAGCCGGGAATATTATTTTTTCATTGGAATGGTGAATCCATACAAAAGTAGCAGCAGGCATTTTGAGATCAGGAGCGTTTCCAAAGCCACTTTTGAAAATATTAATTTCAGGTAAAAATTTGATCCGGATAGGATCAGCTAATTGAATAAAAACTAATTTTTAATCTTCAAAACAAAATTATCATGTTAAAAAATATCTTCTTTGTTTTCATTTTAAGCGGGTTTTTCTTGCTTAACTCATGCAGCACCTACACCATTCCTGTACAAAGTTTTAAGGAACAATTTGAGGGAATGGATACTTCAAAGCTAATTGATGTAGTGGTTCAAGGTCCCATGTATGAAAGGTATCATTACAAGGCAAATACAATTTCCACTATTCAATGCAGGGATAAGGATGATATACCTTCCGAAATGCAAAACAGTCCATCCATAGAGGCGAGGTTTACATATGGGTATAAGCACAAGCGTGTAGTGTTTTACTTCGATAAATTATATATAAGCAATGGATATTTGGTGGGTTGCAGGTCAAGGTTTATAAGCTCCATGACAAAAACAATTCCTTTGGATAGCATCACAAAAATTGAAGTACAGGATGGAAAGAAGAAATTTACCTATGTGAATAAGTAGGGGAAATTAAAAAGGGGAATTTTCCAAAGAAAATTCCCCTTTTTGTACCCGGAGCCGGAGTCGAACCGGCACAGATTGCTCTACTAGTGTTTGAGACTAGCGCGTCTACCGGTTCCGCCATCCGGGCTAGAGCCGCAAAGATA
>CAILMK010000644.1 GCA_903835275.1 uncultured bacterium
GCAAAAAAACATCCTGAAATTAAAGCCGAGATTGAGGCTATTGAGGCTGTCATGCTCAAACTTTCTGAAAGCGGCAAACAAAATCCCGGAGACAAACTATTCGATAAAATCCTTGAGCAAATAAACGAAGAAGAAGCAGCAGAATCTCCTGTTTTAGGAGACTACGAAGAAGATAATATTATCCCACTTCATCCTCATCATGAACGCCAGCGCAGGAGATATATTTCATTGATGGCGGCATCTGTTGCATTATTCTTACTGAGCAGCGTTTCCAATGTATATTTCTTTAACAAATGGAAGAGTACTGAAAAGGACTACACAGCCATGCAAAAAAACATGACCAGTGTGGCAGAACAATACAAAAAAGCCTCTTATCAGATCAATTCCATGAGTGATGAACTGGCATCTTACAAAGGAAAAGATGTAAAGGTGGTTATGCTGAATCCCGTTAAGAAAGGAATGGAATACAAGGCAGTTGCGCTGTGGAATCCTAAAATGAAATCCGTTGAACTGAAAATAATGAACCTTCCTCCTGCACCTGCAGGAAAACAATACCAACTCTGGGCTATAGATGACAGTGGAAAACCCGTAGATGCAGGAATGGTATCTGATATGGGAAGTATGGAATCTATGAAATCCGTTCCTTCAGCTTTGAAATTTGCCATTACCTTGGAAAATGCAGGTGGCAGCCCTACTCCTACCATGGCAGCAATGGTTGTTATTGGAGATGTGGAAATCTAATATCTTTTTTAATTCATTGAAAACCTCGTAGGTTTTAAAAACCTTTAGATGTTTATATTTTCTATAATTTTATCTGGCTTGCTTTTGAATAGGTAAATATCTCGTAGCCTTTGATCCTGATGTATTTTTCTATCACTTCAGGAATATTATGTTTCTCACTCATTCTTAAGTATTGCCTTTGGAAAGATGCGTAGCCTTCAGCAAAGGAATGTTCCCTGAAATAGTGTCCCGAATGGTCGTCAAGTGCTGAGAAAATAACAATAATATCAACAGGTTTATCCAGCTTTTGTGCGGCAATGGCAAGTGTTCTCAATTCAGGAATCATATACCTGAATGACGGAAGATCACGATAATTGACAAGTAATATCCTATCGGAATTCTGCATGATGCGGCCCGCCCTGTTTCCCGGCCTCCACCAGCCAAGAGTGCTGACGTAAGATTCTGTAATTATCCTTGGATTCTGATTATGTGCCGCCAGATAAATGGGTTGCAATGAATTCATATATTGATTAAATGTATGCGATGGATTGCCATGTGTCCATTCATCTTCCAATTGAAAAGCATCGATGTTTTCGAGTGTATCCGGATGCTGTGAATTATAAGCACACATACCAAGATATTTTAACCCTGGATCATCCGTGCAAAACCACTTGGCGCTACTCTCCACTCCTGACACCTGCCTGATACCATATTTAGTTTTGGCTGATTTAATAAATGCAGCTAATCTCTGGCGAACCGGATTTTTTTCACCGCAATCCAAAATGTCAGACATGTATAAGGATAAGGCATTAAATTGATTTCTTTTCGCCCAGGATAGCAACAATTCCTCTGACTTGTCATTCCCAAGTATTTTTTTAAAATCGTCCACATAAAAACCCCGGTATTCTGCCGCCCTTACAACAGGTGGATGGTTTGCATCCAGATGCCTGAGATACTTGCATGAAACAAACAACACACTTGAAAGTGCAATAAAAAAAAGGAGGTGTTTGTGAGTGGTAAATTGCATAAATTATTCCTGTCCGAATTTTTCCATGACTCCCAAACCGAATAATGCGAAATCATATTTTACAGGATCGTTTGGATCCAGTTTTTTTAAATTTTCCGTCAACTTTAGCGTCGCTTTCCAATCACTCTGTGAGCGTTCCAGCAGACCAAGTTTACGCGCTACCCTGCCCACGTGTACATCCTCAGGACATAATAATTGTGAGGGTTTTATTTTCTTCCATATTCCAAAATCAACTCCGGCATTGTCCTTTCTAACCATCCATCTCAAATACATATTAATGCGCTTGCAGGAGGAATTTCTTGCAGGGGTGGCAATATGTTTTTTTGTGCGTTCTGGAAATTCTTTCAGCGAAAAAAACAAGTCATGGAAACCAATGAGTGCAGCTTCTGTATTATTACTCTTCTTGTTTATATATCTTGAAAACGCATCTTCCAGTGACGTGTTTTCCGAATAATACCATTTAAAAAAATCAATATAGTACATCAGGTCCGTGGTGTTGAATGTACGGTGCTTGAATTTCAATAATGGCACCAATTCTTTTTTGGAATGTCCCATGATAAATTCATATGGGGCATCATCCATGAGCTTCATCAGTTCCCTGCTTTTATTGATAATTGTTTTGCGGATTCCCCAGGCAAATGTTGCTGCAAAAAACCCACTGATCTCAATATCCTGTTTCTTCGAGAAGGAATGGGGTATGCATATAGGATCATCAGCAATAAAATCCGGACGATTGTAGAGCAAAACCTTTTCATCAAGGAAGTCTTTCAGGGTGCCGTTATCTTTCTTTTTCATTAAATAAAGTGCAAAGAACGCTGATTAATGGGACACAAAAAAGCCTGCACAAAAATTGCGCAGGCCTACCACCCGTTCGGTAATGTAAATTACCTCAAAATAAACCACACTTTTCTCTCAGCGGTGAGGCTGAGATTCATTCGTATAACTTCTGGTTGTTGAAATGACAATTATTATCCCTGCCAAAACTGCCAGTGAAACAGGCAGCCAGAACACGACACCCAAATCGCCGGCTTCGCGCTTGCTGATGCTTTCATAAAAGGATGCTGCACGTACACTGCTTGCTACTGAGAGCATGGTTACTAAAATTGCAAATATTCTCGTTTTCATAAAGATTAAATTTATACCACAAATTTCAGGTGAACTGTAAGCGGAAAAAATGACGAAACTCAGTAGGAAACATGATTAAAATCAGTTTTTTGATCTATATCATCTCGTTACATTTGATATTAAAGGTGCACTAATAAAACTAAATGTTCTTTTGCCTTGATGCAAAAGAACCAAAAAATCAAGGCTGTGAATGAAATAGCTAAAAATCTTCCCGCCCGCCACTAAACAAAACCAAACTCGCTGCCCCAATTAATGCTGTATTTAGATTCTACCGGCTCAAACAAGGTTTTGTTTTACGCTCCGACGCTTCAAGATTTTTTTTCGCTATTTAATTCAAGGCCTTTCGGAGGCTACCAAAAAGCTTTTTCATAATATTTTTACACGCTTTTTTCCGATATTTGGAAAAGAAATTAACGCATGGGATACACAAATTCTTATTGGGAAGAAGAAAGTTTTCTTAACTACGACATCATAATCATCGGTAGCGGCATTGTTGGGCTTTCAACCGCATGCAGCATACTGAATAGAAAACCTCATTACAGGGTGCTGATCCTTGAACGCGGCCTGTTACCCAGTGGCGCCAGTACCCGCAATGCCGGATTTGCCTGCTTCGGCAGCGTGACTGAAATACTTTCCGACTTGAGGAGCATGAGTGAAGATGAAGTAATTTCCCTCGTAAAAAAACGTTACGAAGGATTGCAATTACTCAGGGAAAGATTGGGTGACCAAGCCATTGGTTTTCAGAAAAAAGGCGGTCATGAATTATTATTGAATAAAGATGAAGTTTCGGATCAGCAAATAGAACATGTTAATAAACTTCTCTATGAAGTTTTCAAAGAAAACGCATTTTCCAGACGGGATGATCTTATTGAAAAATCAGGCATCAAAAACAAGAATCATGGAATGCTATTTACTCACCTGGAAGGACAAATTCACACAGGAAAAATGATGGATGCATTGCTGAAAAAGGCCACCTCCATGGGAGCGCGAATTATTACAGGATGTTTTGTGGAAAATATAGATGAAAATTCCCGGGGAGTCAAAGTCA
Source organism: uncultured bacterium (assembly GCA_903835275.1). Lineage (GTDB taxonomy): Bacteria > Bacteroidota > Bacteroidia > CAILMK01 > CAILMK01 > CAILMK01. The sequence goes on from CAILMK010000644.1 coordinate 3,921, forward strand.
CAGTAAAAGACACCGTGAATAATGCCCTGATAGAATTCAAAAGCGAACAGCTGGCGGTTTGCACCAATGGATTCAGCAGGCAATTTTTCCCCGACAAGGACATTATTCCAGCTCGCGGACAGGTCCTGGTCACAAATGTTATTCCGGGATTAAAACTAAACGGTACTTATCATGCTGATGAGGGATATATTTACTTCCGCGATTTGTATGGGCGTATATTGCTTGGAGGTGCGCGTAACCTGGATATAGCAGGAGAAACGTCTTCTGAATTTTCAGATAATGAAAAGATCACGACTTACCTGAGGAAATTCCTTGCTGAAACCATCCTACCTAAAACTGATTTCACTATTGAACACCAATGGTCGGGAATCATGGGAATTGGCAGCAAAAAAACACCAATCATTGAACGGGTAAGCCCCAAAATTGTTGCCGGAATACGTATGGGAGGTATGGGTGTAGCCCTGGGAACAAAAACCGGGGAAATGGTGGCGGAAATATTGATACAATAAACCTTGCGTAGAATAGGGTTTAAACCCTATTCTA
>CAILMK010000645.1 GCA_903835275.1 uncultured bacterium
AGTAAGTGTTATTTGCTTTCTGGTGACTCAATTCATATTCCTTCTAAAATCAAAAAATTCACACATGCCACTTCCACCGGAATAGCAAAGTTACGCTATATAGCGGATTAAGGAGATCAAGATGAAGCGAGTTCTGCTTTTGACAGCAATGCTGTAAACGATACTACAAGTATGAGGAAAGGCGGAGGCATGTCAGGTACCTATACAATCGGTGGTGCAGCTCCGGACTTTGCTACTTTCCGTGCTGCAACAAATTCACTTAAGGTATTAGGCGTTTGCGGTGCAACAGTATTTAGTGTTGCAGACGGACAATACAACGAATCAGTAAATCTGCCTGCCATCAACGGTTCAAGTGTTACATCTACGATAACATTTAAATCCAAATCCAATGACAGTTCAAAAGTAATTTTGGATACTTCATGGAGTGCTTCGTCTCCTGGTGGATATGCTGTTCGTCTGAATGGTGCAAGCTATGTTACGTTCCATGCAATGACCATTATGAATACTCCATCTGTTTCATACAGCTATGCGGATGGTGTAGTTCTTACCGGCAAGGCAAGTTACAATACATTTTCAAATAACGTTATTGTAACCAATACCAGCACATCCACTTATAACTATGGTTATACAGTATATGATGACCCAAGTTCTTACGATCCTTATAACACCTTCTCCAATAACCAGATCAATGGAGGTTCCTATGCAGTATATCTCGGAGCGCCTTATTCCACTACCACAGGTGAGATGGGTAATGTGCTTTACCATAATATGATTGACAGTTCAAATCAAATGGGTGTTTATGCCGGTTATCAGGATAGTTTGACTATTAATGGCAATAACATCAATGTGCCTTCAGGTTATTATGGGATGGAATTGTATTATACTATTGGAAATGGTTCCGGTACTGATAGCTCATACATCATGAATAATTTCATATCCCTCACTACTTCTTATGGATATGCATTTATGGGATATTTTAACAATATGGTGAATATTTACAATAACAGTTTCTATAGTACTTCATCATATTCATATTACTATACGATTTATATGTATGACTACTCCAGCCACATTTTGAACTTTAATAATAATATTGTTCAGAATGATAATGGTGGTACTTTGTTCTATATTTATTTGTCCGGCGGCACTGTTACCAGTGATTTCAATGACTGGTATGCAACCGGTAATTATGGATATTGGAATAGTTCTTCCTGCTCCAACCTCAGCGATATACAAACCGCAAACAGCATGGATGTTCATAGTGTAAGCGCGGATGCAATGTTTAATTCTTCATCTACCGGTGATTTGCATTTAACATCTGCTTCCACTGCTGTAGAGCACGTCGGATATCCTTATCCAAGTGTAACGGAAGATATTGATCAGCAAAAACGTTCTCCTAAGCCAAACATGGGTGCGGATGAAACCCGCGTTTATGCATTTGATGCAAGCGCATCAGCTATTGATAGCCCTGCTACAGGATTCTGTTCCGGTACTAAGGATGTTTATGTGCATCTTTTGAACGCAGGTTCAACAACCATGACTACTTGTAAAATTGACTGGAGTGTTAATGGCGTTGCAGGAACTTCCATTAGCTGGACAGGTTCACTTGCTTCTTTTGCTTCAACAACTGTGAAATTAGGTTCTGTTACATTTGCAGCAGGTTCCAGCAAAACAATTAAAGCATGGACCAGTAAGCCGGATGGACAAGTGGATAGCAACCCGTCAAATGATACTGTTAATGTAGCCAAGGGTGGTGGATTAAGCGGTAAATATACTATTGGTGGTGCCGCGCCAAGCTACAATACTTTCAATGACGCTGTAAGCGCATTGAATGGCCAGGGTGTTTGCGGTGCCGTTACTTTCAACGTCAGGGACGGATACTATAATGAATCTATAATCATTAAAGCTTTCTCAGGTTCTTCTGCAATAAATACAGTTTTATTCCAGTCACAGTCACTTGATAGTTCAAAGGTGATACTGGATACAACTACCGCAGGTGGATATTCTTCTCCTGGGCATACAGTTGAATTGAATGGAGCAACATATGTAACATTCAATAAAATGACAATCTCCAATGTAGGTGGTTCTTATACATATGACCATGTTGTAGATCTCAAGGGTGGCGCAAGTCATAATACCTTTATGAATGACGTCCTTATGAGTAATACTGGATCCGGTTATTATGATTATGCGGTATATGATGATCCGTCTTCTTCTACTGAACAGTGGAACACATTTAATAATAACCAGATCAATGGTGGTTATTATGTTGTTTATCTGTCCGGAACATATTCAAATCCTGAGTTTGGAAATGTTATTTCCAATAACATGATTGATAGCGGAGGTTATATGGGGGTCTATGGCAATTACCAGGATAGCCTCATTATTACTGCTAATAATATCGTCATGCCTGGAGGTTATTATGGAATTTACCTTAACTATCTTTATGCAAATGGTGGTGGTACGGATTCCAGTTTGGTTTCCAATAACTTTATTACTACACAAAATTCCTATGGCTATACCCTGTATGCATACTATACGGCTATGCTGAATGTGTATAATAACAGTTTCTATTCTTCCAATACATCTACATATTATTATGAAGTATACCTGTATAATTACATGAGCGGATTCATTAATAATTTCACTAACAATATTGTAAGTAATGATAACGGCGGTGCCCTGGTTTACGCTTATAATATAAGCTATTCAGACTTCAATGACTGGTATGGTACCGGTAGTTTCTATGGATACTGGCAGAGCAATAGTTGTTCTTCGCTTTCAGATATCCAAAGTGCCAATAGCATGGATGCAAATAGTGTAAGTGGCGACCCTATGTATAACAGTTCAAGCACAGGTGATCTTCATGCAACTTCGTCCTCTACAATCATCAGCAATGCAGGTGTTCCGCTTTCAGTGGTTCCTGTTGATATAGATGGTAATCCTCGTAGCAAAACCAAACCTGATATGGGTGCGGATGAGTTCGGTTCTTCCGCTATTGATCTTGGTGTAACTGCTATCCTTAGCCCTGCCAAGGGAGATTGCGGAAATAAGGCAACTCTGGTTGAAGTGAAGGTTCACAACTTCGGTACAGCTGCGCAAAGCAAATACAAGGTACACGTAATTGTAACCACTGCTTCCGGAACCGATACAGCTACCAGATTAAAAACAAATACAATTAATGCCGGATCTGATGATACTGCCTGGGTATGGTTCAACCCTATGTTGAATACTTCCGCAGCTGGGACAATTTCCGTAAAAGCATATACGATCATCTCTGGTGATGGCGATGCAAGCAATGATGCGGATTCAGTTGGTATATCATTAACAGCACCTCCAACTGCAGGCTTTAGCGTTGCTAAAGACAGTATTTGCGCAGGTGATTCATTTGCTGTAACGGACAAGAGTACCAATACTGCTACTCCTACTTATGCATATGTTCTCAGGAACAGCAGCGGTAAAATTGTTTCCAGTTCCTCAACTAAGAATGCATACCTGAAGGGACTGAATGCAGGTGTTTATACCCTTGCGCAAGGTGTAACTAATGGCGGTACCTGTTATTCCGGGGATTCCATGACAGTAACCGTTCTTGCAGCTCCTGTTGCAAGTTTTGTTGATACCACAGGATGTCCGGGTGATGTTTCAAATTTCCACAGTACCAGTACTGCCGGTGCAGGAACAATTACCTCCACTTCATGGAATTTTGGTAATTCCACAACAGCAACTACTCCTGATGCAAAAACTACTTATGCAATGGGTTCCTATACAGTCCTGATGACTGTTAAGAATAGCTTCGGTTGTTCATCAACTGCGAGTGTGGGAGTAAATATTGATACTGCTACCGCATCATTTACTTATACAATTGATCTTACAGGTGGTACCGGTGTTCATTTCCATGCTGTTGATAGCAACATGACATCCTATAGCTGGGATTTCGGAGACGGTTCAGCAACATCCACAGCATTTAATCCTACGCACATTTATAGCAGCAAGGCATCATACAAAGTGAAGCTGACTGCTACCAATGGCGGATGCTCAGGTACAGATTCAGCAGTGATTGTTTATACAGGCATTGCCGGAGAATTGGAAGCTAATAACTACCACCTGAATATCTATCCTAATCCGTTCAATGAATACACCAACATTTCCTACAGCCTTGAAAAAGCTTCACAGGTGAAAGTTGAAGTGATGGATGTATTGGGCAGGACTGTGGCTACACTGGTTAACCATAACCAGACAGAAGGTGCATATAATGTTAAATTCGACGCTACGGAATACAATGGTACCAATGCAGGAGTCTACATCGTAAGGATGACCATAGGCGATCGCATCGTAACCAAACAAATTACGTTAGTGAAATAATATTTCCGCTTGACGGATAAAAAGAAAGGGCTGCACGCAAGTGTGGCCCTTTCTTTGTTTATTGAAAAGGGGATAGAAGAAGTTTCTTGTATTTGTTAGGATGAGTAGTTCGTAGAAAAATGGTTTATGGTATAGACTACATCCTTGCAAAAATCGCCTTAATTGGCAGGAGTCTTTGAAACAGTTACGACTCAATGAGGCAATGCTATTACCATTAATGAAAATAATTGTTAATCTTAATTTAATATTTTGCAAAAGTTAGTATTATCCATAATTGTTGTAATAATCTTTAGCGTGGTTTCATGTCAAAAGAATTATTATCATTTTCGCATGTTAAATGAGAGATCATTGTCATATAAGTATGATACTTTATATAACAATTATAATTGTGACTCCTTCGCGAAGTCATTAAAGGATATATCTATGTGTGAAAAAATAGATATTACCGAAAAATTGTTTTATGGAAATTATCCATCCCAGAGGGAATGCGTGATTTGGATGCTTGAATATTTTGCAAATAGTCCTGATCTGAAGACGCACTATACCGGAGATTTTACAGGTGCTCACTATCCTGAAAAAGAATTTAGAAAGGATTTGAAGGTTTGGAGAAAATATTATGGATGTAAATAGGAATATTAGATTTTCGGCAAAATGTTCCAATGACTAATTTAAGTTTTAAAGATAAGTTTCTGCTCACCAATCATTGTCAACTGTCCTTCTCCTTATCCAATGGAACAATATACAGGAACGGTGTTACAGCAAACAGGACGTATGAAATATAAACAGATTTCCACGCGAATATAGCACCAAGTAAATATATGGCCGGGCCACCGAGAATGGATAAACGGACATTTTTCATGACAGATTTCTTATCGTAAGTATCCTTCAGGTAGTTCTTGGCATTGTAGTAATAAAACCAGGTTAGCATAAAAGTGGTGGCGGAAAAAGTAAGCCCCCAAAGCATAACAAAGATGGGCACATGAGGATATTCGCCCATAAGAGCCGTAGGGAAAGGCAGGAGGCAGATAAAGAAGAGCAGGAAGGTATTTATCCAGATGACCCCGTAATCGCTTTTAGTGGCCATGTGCATGATGCTGTGATGATGTAACCAGATAAGGGCAACAAAAAAGAAACTCACGGCCCAACTGAATACAATGGGTTCCACTTCGCGCAAGGCATGGAGGACATTATTTAGGTCCTCGGGATGGTCGATATGCGGAATTTTCAATTCCAATACCAGCAGGGTCATTACAATTGCGAATACCGCATCGCTGAATGTTTCCAGTCGCAGCTTGGTGAACTGCCATTGTTTAAATAATTTCATAGCACATCAAAAATAGGAAAAATAAATTAAAGTCAACGGTCCACATTCAATGGAAGTATATCAAGAGTTGTTCCCCTCTCCTTTGGAGAGGGTTAGGGGTGAGGTGAATTCAAATCGTAAATTGCCTACCTTTGATCCATAATTAAAATTTAAGATCATGGCTATTATAATATTCGGGATCATAGTGATCATTGTAGGAATTGCGGTTATCCGCAAGAATCCTCTTATTTCAAAATACTCAGGACTGGTGGAAGTTGCCGGTGTCTGCATAGTTCTTACAGGCATTATTGTTTCATCGGTGGTGCAGATCGGCGCAGGAGAGGTAGGTGTAAAAACCCTTTTCGGTAAGGTAGAACCCGGAACACTCAGCAGCGGACTTAACTTTATTAATCCGCTTGATGAAGTAACCAAGTTCCCTGTGCGTACACAGAACTATACCATGAGCGCCCAGCGCAATGAAGGCGATGTAATGGGTGATGATGCCATCCGCGTACTTTCCGCAGACGGACTGGAAGTAGTGATTGACCTTACCGTGCTTTACCACGTGATTCCATCCGAGGCACCAAAGGTATTGTCTTCCATTGGTACGGATTATAAAAATACTATTGTGCGTCCTATAACTCGTACAAAGATCCGCGACAATGCCGTTTATTATGATGCAGTGATGTTGTATTCCACCAAAAGGGATGAATTCCAGGCAAAAATATTTGCAAGTATAGAGCAGGAATTCAAGGCAAGGGGCATACTACTTGAAAATCTTCTGATCCGCAATATTGCCCTCCCTGAATCTGTAAAGACTACGATAGAATCCAAGATCAATGCGGAGCAGGAAGCACAAAAAATGCAATTCGTTTTACAAAAGGAAAAACAGGAAGCAGAACGTAAAAGGGTAGAAGCTCAGGGTATCGCGGATTATCAGAAAATAATCAGCGCGCAGCTTTCCGATAAACAGTTACAATACGAATCCATCAAAGCACAAAAGGAAATTGCTTTATCCCCAAATACAAAAGTGATTGTAATGGGAGGTTCCAGCCATAATCCGATTATGTTGTCGGATAAATAAAATTGAATTTGTAGTCCCGAAACCTCGGGATTGTGGTCGCCATGCGTAATAGGCACAAGCGGACGCTTGCGCCAGCAAAAAAAATAAAAAAGCCCTCACGGATTTAAAAATCCATGAGGGCTTTCATCTTCTTATCAGCGAAGATTAGTTCTGTGCGTGCAATCCTACTTTGTTCCCTTCGGAATCAATGAAGAACGCCATAACGCCGATCTCAGGGCTGATCTCAGTCCTTGGCATTACAACCTTGCCACCGGCAGTGTCAATGCGGTC
>CAILMK010000646.1 GCA_903835275.1 uncultured bacterium
GAGGCAAAATATTGAATTGCCAACATCAGATGATTTAGCGGATATGATAAACGGAATAGGCCCCAACGGTGAAAACTCCTCATCAATTTTAATAATTGCAAGGTCATTGTTTTTATCAGTAAAATTAGTTTTGCTTTATACGTTTTTGAAAAGTCACCGTTAATTCCACGGACATTAATACTTGTTGCGCCATTAATAACATGATTATTGGTTGCGATATATCCATTTGAACTTAATGCAAAACCGGTTCCTGACGCAGGAGAAAATTTAATGATATCCTCAGCGGAAGGGTACAGTTTTATCATTTTGAGTTCAACAATTACCCTGTAATCCCTTAATGTATCTCCATAGATTTGCCTTAATTCTTCCTTTGGACATTCGTAAGAATACTCAAGAATTCCTGCTGTCAGCATCACTGCATTTGCCTTGGCAGTTTTTCCGCTTCTTCCATAAATATGCTGATACAGATAGACTCCTGTTTGAGCAGTCTTGATCCACATTACCTTATCATTCTTATTTGATTTTTTATTCAGATCACAGGAGATGTAACTGTCGCCATCGTTAATGATTGCAATTTGATTTTCCTGAGAATGATAATCGTTTTCTACAAGGATGTTATACCGGTCATATATTTTAAGATTGCTGGTAACAGACCATATTCCCTCTATTACATCATGAGTCGCGATATCTTTCTTGTAATAATCTTTAAACTCCTGTTCGCTTCCCAGGCATTGTGCGGATGCTTGCCACCCCATAAGGAGGATGCATAAAATGGAATAAATTATTTTCATATGGTTTTTAGTTTTGTTATGGTTTTTTTTGGCTTGAGCTAACTGACAGATAGAATTCTGCAAAAGATCTAGGACAAGTCTTTAATTTGATGGTCTAATAATGGGATGTCTTGTGTTATTGCTTCCCAAAGTTCTGCGGCATCCACTTTGAAATATTCGTGTATAAGCAAATTTCGAAAGCCTTTTATTTTTCGCCATTCTATTTCAGGAAAAGAATTTTTTGTTTCTTCAGAAATATTGGTTGTCGCCTCTCCAATGATTTCAAATTGTCTTGTTACCGCTGATTGTACGAGCTTATTTCGGGCAAAATTTTCGAAATCCATTCCCTCAGTAAACTCCAATATTAAGGCGATAGCCTCTTTGATATGGCTTATCCGAACTTTATCTCCCTCATTACTTTTCATATACCACCTTTAAGTCTTTTTCTACGAATGGGCGAACATGAGGAGAAAGTCCTTTTTCGGTTCCAAGGTCAACATGAATATGAAGTAAATCTTCAAGGTCATTTATATAACCGGAAAGCGCCATTAAGCCCACGGGCTTTTCCATGGTTAATAAAATATCGAGGTCCGAATTTGAAGTTTGGGAATTGCGTGCATAGGAGCCAAAAACAGCTACTTTCCGCACTGGCTTGTCGGAAAAGTATGTTTTTAATAAGGCACTTATTTCTGCAAAATTCATAATTCAAATTTACAATAAAATGGGAAAATTGGTTTCAGGTCATCCCTCAACCCCGTTATTCTACTCCGTTCCATGATTGTTTCACAATTCAAAGGGGGGCTGCGCTCAATGCCTCTCTGTGAGTTTGAGATGTTTCCCTCTCTTAAAGGAGAGGGGCTAGGGAGAGGTCGAGCTCCCCCAATTACTTAATATACTCAATAACTTAATAACTTTCGTAACGCAGTTACGACCTTATCCTTGCTCGGCAACATTTCTTTTTCCAGTAAAACATTCATAGGAACGGCAGGCATATTTTCTGCGCCCATGGTGAATACAGGTGCATCCAGGAATTGGAAACATTGTTGGGAGATGCGTCCGGCTACACTTTCCACGAATGAATTCTTGAGTTGTTCTTCGCAAAGTACAAGACATTTTCCATGTGCCTTTACACGTTCCATCACCAGTTCTTCATCCATAGGATAGAGGGTGCGGAGGTCAAGTATTTCTATGGTGCCATCTAATTCTTTAGAGGCATTCAGCGCCCAATGTACACCCATGCCGTAAGTTATAACTAAAGCAGAGTTTCCATTCTCCATATTTTCAGCAGAGGCTTCCAGTGCTATGCGTCCTTTTCCGAGGGGGATGATATAATCTTTGTCAGGCTCTACGGTCTTGGCAGCTTCCGTTCCCGGAACCTTGCTCCAGTAAAGTCCTTTATGCTCCAGCATCACTACCGGATTCGGATCCATATAGGCAGCTTTCAAAAGCCCTTTCATATCCGCGGCATTGGATGGATAAACGATCTTGATTCCTTTCACTGTCAGCAGTGCTGATTCATGCGAACCGGAATGGTACGGTCCGCCGCCGCCATAAGCGCCTACCGGGATACGTATTACTGAGGAAACAGGGAATTTACCCATGGTTAGGTAGCAGCTTTTGGAAAGCTCCACTACCAGTTGGTTTATGCCCGACCACATATAATCGCAGAATTGTACTTCCACAAATGGTTTTACACCCACGGCAGACATTCCCGCGGTGGAACCTATGATGTATGCCTCCTGTATCGGCATATTGAAAACACGGTCATCGCCGAATTTCTCCGCCAGTGTAGCCGCCTCACGGAATACTCCGCCAAGCCTGCGCCCAACGTCCTGTCCGTAAAGGATGGCATGATCATCCTGCTCCATGATTTCCTGCACGGCAAATAGCGCCGCATCCACCATGATGATGGTGCGTCCGCCCTCAGGGCAGCGTTCGCCTTTTTCCTCTGTAACAGGAGTAGGGGCGAACTCATGCAGGTACAAACTTTCAGGGTCCGGTTCCGGACTATTCACCGCCTTGCGGAATTCAATTTCTATAAATTCGCGGGCTTCGGTATCTATATTTCTTAATTCCTGCGGATCTACTCCTGATGCGATCAAATATTTTTCAAGTTTCGGAGTAGGATCATGTTTGCTATGCTCTGCAAGATCTTCCTCACTGCGATAAAATTCCTTCCGTACTCCGGAGGTATGATGCCCTAACAACGGACAAGCTGCATGAAGCAAAATAGGCTTGCGTTCTGTACGGACATACTCTATACACTCACGTACCGCCTCGTAGGATTTCGCGAAATCGGACCCATCAACACGGCGGCGTTCCAACCCCTTGAATCCGGCAGCAAATTCGTAGGCGTCCATGGCGCGCATTTCTTCTGCGCTTACGGAGATGCCCCAGGTATTATCCTGAACCAGATAAAATATCGGCAGGTTATGTAAAACAGCTTCCTGGAAAGCCTCGGAAACTTCGCCTTCCGTTACGGAGCCATCGCCCAAAGAACATAATACGATCGGCGGTTCGGCAGTATGGATCATTCCCCTGTTTTCGAGGTAGGAAATGCCATGAGCCATACCCGTGGCAGGGATGGCCTGCATACCCGTGGCGCTGCTTTGGTGCGGAATCGTCGGGAATCCTTCCCTTTTCAGGGATGGATGTGCGTAGTAGGAACGGCCCCCAGAAAAGGGATCGTCCTTTTTTGCAAGCAATTGCAGCATAAGCTCATACGGGGTGATGCCCATGCCCATGAGCATGGAGGAATCCCTGTAATACAGTGCTGCATAGTCGTATGGCTTCAGCTGGAAGCCCGCGGCAAGCTGTATGGCCTCATGCCCCCGGGAGGTGGAGTGCACATATTTGGTAATGTCACGATTCTTTTCATAGATCTCAGCCATAGCGCGTTCGCGGCACATAAGCCGGTACGCTTTCAGCATGAGTTCGGTATCTTTAGCTATCTCCACCAATTCCGTTTCTAACATCGTTTTAACACAATTTGGAACAAAGTTAATGAAAAACAGAATACAGGAAACAGAATTCAGAATACAGGAGAGGGACAAGGGACAAAAGGGACATGGGACAGAAGGAGGGGCGAGTGCGAGTGATTAGGATTGAAAGCAAATAAGAAAAATATGAACTGGCACAAGCAAATGCTTGCGCCAGCGAGTATCCACTCGTGCCGGAACTTGGTTGGAATTGGCACGAGCAAATGCCCGCGCCAGCCAAGAGCAATTACTGATTTTGACCAATATGTTTTAGAAAAACATCCATGATTATTGCGTTAAATCGATTTGCAGAATATCTCTGCCCAATAGTTTCACCCATAATATACTCAGTTATTATTTCAGAAGTTATTTCAAATAAAATATTATGTGGAATTTCAGGAAAATTTTGCCTAAAAGCATTATTTAACTGTATTTGAAGTTGACTTATCATTTTTGATGATTTGAATGCCAACAATTCTGTTTTCGCTTTTTCTGAAATTGTCAAAGGTATTTTACATACAATTTCAGTTGAATCTGTTGGGTTCAAATAGTGTGAATTAATTAACTTCTCATAACCAAAAAAATCTTGTTCCAATTGATGAAAATGCGACTTTTTGAAGTAAAAAAACAAAACATGTTTATTTAAAACAATTGAATAAGGTCGCCGTTGAAAAGGATTGATAAAAACAAAAAATGATGTTGGGTCAGTGTCTGCCGAATCAATTAAAACAACGTAATTAAAAATTGAAATTAAGTCTCTATGTTTTTGAATATTTTGCAGAATTTGCTCGATATCCTCATTCAATACCAAATCCAAAAGTCTTCTGAGTTTATCTTTTTCTTTTGGCACCAGTTTTAACCCACCAAAATTAGTGATACTTATACGCCAAAGTATAGAGGCCCAAAACAGTAATGCCATACCTGAATTTACTTGATTGATTTGACAATCTTGGTAATCGGTAATCTTGGATTCGTTTTCAGCATAATAAGATTCTAAAACAGATAGTCTTTTTTCGCAAGCAGTGCAAAGAAAGTTGTCTTTTACATAGTGATTAATATTATGTTCAAGTTCTTCATCGGTTAAGTCTCTTCCAAGAACTTCATCAATGGATTCAGGTGTGACTTGTCTTCCAAAAAAGGTATTGGCAGCAATTCCCCCAATCAGATGGCTTATTTCTTTATCTCTACCTTTACTATTATTCTCATTCACCATTGACTTAATTAAGAAGTGAGGAATTATGTGAGAGCCACTTTTGTCAGCAGGATTTTTTGTGCAAAGGGTGCAAGATGGAAGATTTGGATTATACATAATTGTTAATATTCTTTCGCCATATTGCTATGAAATGTTTGGCTCATAAACATAATTTTGTCTCTCAATCTTAAGCTGTCAACCACTAAGTATTTATCATCAATAAAATTAATTACAAAATTATCCGATTGTGAGAGTAGTAAATTGATTTCAATCGCTGAAGTTTTCGCAACGCTCCATTTCCCTGAGTCTACTATATTTCCTATAGAATTAAATTTGTCACAAGTTTTTGTACTCATGTCGAAGCGAAGCGCGTAGTTAATATCGCCATCGTCAGTAATATGATACCAATAATCGTTAACCAAAAAATTTAAAGCTGCATTTACGCCGTTAAAAGAATTTGCAATTCCGTTGAACTTAAACATATTTATATACTTTGATTTACTGAGTAATTTTGTTCTAAAAAGTTTTCATAAATCTATCTCACCCCAAAAACCCATCCTTCATTTCATCCCACTCAACCTTAAGTATACTATATACCTTGGAGCTTCTGCGGTAGCCATCGGTCATGATAATATGACTGCGGGTAATGCCTTCAAACTTGGCGCCTATCTTTTCTATTGCCTTTTGGGATTGTATATTTCTTTCGTCGGTGCGTAACTCTACACGTTCAAATTCCAAAACATTAAAGACATATTGTAATAGGAGAAATTTGCAGTTGCGGTTCAACCCGCTGCCCTGGAATTCCCTGCCTATCCATGTGGCGCCAATTTCCAGTGTTTTATTGATATTGGATACAAAAAGGAAACTCGTGGAACCGGCGTAGTTGCCTTTCTCTTTATCGTAAATAGTAAACTGGTAGCGGCTACCTTTTTGCCTCTCCTCAAGGCAGGTTTTTATATAATCCTTCAGATATTCCTCCGTGTGTATACGTGTCGGGGAATATTTTATAAGATCAGGCGTGGCAATAGGAATGGGCAGCAGTACTTCCCAGTCTTCCGGTTTTATAGGGCGAAGAAGAACTTTGTCGTTTTCAAGAATGATGTCTGTGTTGAAGGGGAGATTCATAATACGAAATTAGTATTTTCTCTGTGTATCTCTGTGAAA
>CAILMK010000647.1 GCA_903835275.1 uncultured bacterium
ACAGGCAAGAAATGCACAATACTATCCCCATCAGGAACAGTTTAGCATTAAATTTGCCGCAGGAAAAATTAAATACCATCTAAATTCCGTTAATATTGCGGAGGGTTATTATAAATTTGGAAAGAGCTATTACAACAATCATGCGATTTTTAGGCATCCTGCTTATTTTTATTGCCGCGGCAGTTTGCTCTTCATTCCTGCCCATTATAAAAACAGCCGGATTGCACACTATCGTTATAGATGCCGGACATGGAGGCCATGATCCCGGTTGCCAGTACGGCGGTAAAAAAGAAAAAGATATAACGTTGGCCATTGCTTTAAAGCTCGGCAAAATTATAAAGGAAAACCTTACCGACGTCAATGTTATTTACACAAGGGATGATGACCGCTTCGTTGAATTGTGGGAACGGGCCCATACAGCCAATAAGAATAATGCCGATTTTTTTATCTCTATCCATGTGAATGCCAATGGAAAGCAGAGTGCCAATGGTACCGAAACCTATACGATGGGGCTTCATAAATCCGAGGATAACCTGGAAGTAGCCAAGCGCGAAAACTCTGTGGTACTGATGGAAGATGATTATTCCAAGAGGTACGATGGCTTTGATCCCAAGTCACCTGAGGCAAATATAATCTTCTCAATGTACCAGAACGTACATTTGGACCAGAGCCTTCGCTTTGCCTCCAAAGTGGAAAAACAATTTAAGAATGAAACCAAACGTCTTAGCCTTGGTGTTAAGCAGGCTGGATTTCTTGTCCTTTGGAAAACCACCATGCCGAGTGTTCTTATTGAAACCGGTTTTTTAAGTAATGACAGCGAACGTAAATTCCTTTGCAGCGAAACTGGACAAAACGCATTGGCACAGGGGATTTTTGACGCTTTAAAAGAGTATAAAGACGAAGTTCACGCTTTGAAAAAAAGGTAAAATTACCAAAAGTCAAAGGCGCACTTCAAACTACAAAATGAAAATATCAAACGAAACCAAAGTAGGTGTGATGGCACTTTTCGCCATTATCATTTTAATATTAGGATTTAACTTTCTTAAAGGAAATGACCTTTTCACCAGGGAAATCAAGCTTTCAGCCAGATATACCAATATAGATGGATTGAACAAAGGGAATCCTGTTTTGCTATACGGGCTTTCTGTGGGTAGGGTAGATGATATGGAGCTTATTAATGAATCCGGAAGAAAGGTAAGGGTTAAATTTCACATCAATGCGGATATTAAATTGCCTTCAAATTCCAAGGCCAGAATAATCAGTTCGGATCTTTTGGGCTCCAAGGCGATGGTCATTGAACCGGGAAATTCTACTTCATTTGTTAGTAACAATGATACAATTGCCGGTGCTGTTGAAATGAGTCTCAGTTCTTCCATCAGTAATGTGGTGGCACCTGTGAAGGAAAAACTGGAAAGCCTGATTGGTTCAGTAGATACCGTGGTCACCGGCATTAATCAAATCTTTAATGCCCAAACAAAGAATGACCTGCGTCTTTCATTCAGTTCCATCAAGCATACTATGAATAACCTTGATAAGGTAAGTGTTCAGGTGGATAGCTTTACAAAAGATGAATCAGGTCGCATAAAGACGATCCTGATGGATATCCAGTCGGTGGCTTCCAATCTTAAAAATAATAATTCTGCCATCACCAGGGCGATTGACAATTTCTCAGCCATAAGTGATTCATTACGAGCATCAAAACTTAAAAGTACCATATTTGAGGCTAATAAGGCCATGCTTCAGTTGAATGAGGTTCTTGCCAAGATAAAGGATGGAAAGGGTACACTGGGCATGCTCGTGAATGACGATAAAATGTACAATAACCTGGAGGCTGCTTCCAAAAACCTGGATATTCTTGTCCGAGACCTGAAAGCCAATCCAAAACGTTATGTGCATTTTTCTGTTTTCGGTGGTGGTAGTAAGGATAAGAAGGCACAGAAAACCAGTACCAGTGATTCTTCAGGCAAATAGTTGTGCGATAAATGGTTTTGCGATCAATCAATCCTAAGTAATAATGATGGGTCTACCATTATGATTTGTCTTTCTTTTTCCTCGAATCTGATATACCATTCACGCCAACCATTATGGGCGGAAATTTTCATTATGAAATAGTTAGAGTTGTGTCGCATAGATATATTTGAGAAGAATACTTTTGGAATTTCATACCGGTGTTTTTTTAATAGGTTGATTTTTTGAAAGATAAAAGTTCCCAACAATCGTCGTCTCCTTGATTTTAAAATACTGTTAGCAAGTGAATCACTTTTCCAAATTGGGTCAAGATCTTTTCTGCGAATGCTATAAAATCCCTGCCACGACTTAAAAATTCTTCTTTTTAAGTTGATCCCATTAATAATGTCATTAGTTACGCATTGCGTATCACAACAGATTGTATATCCTTTCTCTTCAATATAAGTAAGAGCTTCCTGATAAATATTATGGGCGATCTGCCGATCTTTCATAACCAAAACTTGAGCACTTGAAAATAATGGAAAAATTA
>CAILMK010000648.1 GCA_903835275.1 uncultured bacterium
AGTTGCTTTCTCCGAGGTAGTGATACTTCTTTCTGAATTATCAGGAGCTATTACATTAGGGTCAGAAAGATTATCGAATGTCATGCTGCTGAAGCCAATTTCTGCTCCTACCATTGTCCTTCTTCCAATCACATAATTGAAAACAAGGTCATGTCGGAAATTTAAAAAGGAGCCTCTGCATGGAGTGCCGCTTTCAAAAAATTCATTGAAATCTACTCCGATACCCAGATGATATCCTGCAGAAAACCTGTTGCCAAGGTATCCGCTGACCTGGGATGTTCCTCTTGAACTCATGATAAAAGTAAGAAGAAACAGTAGTATGGTTTTATTATTTTGAAGCGTTTTCATTTCCGGGTTTTGGTGTTTTTAATTGTGTAAACAAATCGTACAAGCTGGATTTTAACATATCCCTATGGTCTTTCATTCTAAATTTATGCAGTTGTACATAATTTACGTCGCCGGTTTCAAGATTCACAACAAGGGAATACTGATAGGTATAATAATTCGGCTCAAATGCTTTGTAAAACATATATGGCATAAATGGAAAGCTGAAAAGGCTTGCAAAAACCTTATGCACTACCAGCAGATTAAGATGTTTTTCACTGATAATTCCTGTCCAGCAGAAGTATTTGGTATGGTATTTTTCTATCAGTGCCTTAATCTCGGGACGTTTATAATTTATAAAATCCATTTCACTTCCATGCTCATAAAATTCATTGATCCATGCTGTCAAAATAGCGTTATCATTGAATGCACCTGCACCGTTTTCCTCCAGGTGTTTTTTATCCAACAACTCATAATTTATCCCTGATTCCTTAGCCATATCCGTAATTTCCTTGCTGAATTCCGCCTGAGCTTCTTCCGAAGCAACATCCTTGAAATTAACATTGAAACCAACTTTTACCTTATAGTAAAATGGATTTACAATAACTATTTTATCAATACCCTGGGGATTGCCATGTCTCAGTCTGTATGCATGCAGTTCCCGTCTTTTGGTTTTTTCCTCCTCGCTATTCCAGCTTTCCCTTTCATCAGCTCTTTTTTTGCTTCCCTTGGCAAGCCTGTCATAGGCTTTTATAAAATCTTCATCACTTAAGAGCGAAGCGAAAGCATGTTTTAAATATTTGGGAACACTGTCGTTTTTATTCACGTCATCCTTCCAATCATCATCTGATTTCCATTTGTTCCTTTTAGAGGTTTTACTGATGGTTTTAGATTTTGACTTTTCCTTCATGCTGACCATTTCCACAATGCTATCCTTTGGCGTAATTGAATCCACTGTTGCGAGGAAGAAATCCTTTTTTGGGAAATAAAAATCTACCAAAGTCTCGAATTCATCTTCAGCTATGGCAGAGATCTCATCATCGGCAGGATATTTTTTCTTTAATCGCCACGCATAGTTTAATGCAATAGTATACATTTCAGGATCGTTCATCTTGTAGAAGAGATAAAAAACCTCCTGTTGTTTCCCTTCCACGTCCTCATAAACCTGGTGTATTTCTTCAAAGCGTTTTTTATCCTCAAAGGAATATTTGGCAAGTCCATACAATGCCTTCATCATTACTTTTTGCAAGTACCTGCTGTTTGGGTGGGTTTGCAATAGCACGTACGAATGATAAAGGGCGTCCTCATATCTTCTGTTATCAAGGTAATACTGGGCAATTTCAAACTTTGCGATCTCCCTTGACTTATGAAATTTTACGGAGTCCACCAGGTAATTTTTTCTACCTGCATTGGAAACACCTGCCAACATCGCTTTGATAGTTTCCCGTCTTGCCAGTGTTCCGGGGTGAGTACTCAGGGAATCATCTTTAATATTTGCAATTGCGGGATTGGTAGTTGCAAGCTGGTAAGCAAGGGGGAATTTTAAATTGCCAAATTCTAAAAATGTTTTATCGAATGCCTCATCGTTTAATGGAATATGCGCGTATTGTAATACATCAAATACTCCTGAGGTTGCTTCCAGGTTATAATTGCTTTTGCGGAATATTGCCAGTCCCTGAATGTCTGCCTCTGTTTCCAGATCCTTGGAAAACATGCTTTTTGCAAGCAATTTATCTCCATAGGTAGTATTTCTGAAAGAGCCATTTCCTCTTTTTATATCTTCAGCAACATCAAATTCGGTCATGGAGTGCCTGTTCTTATAATGTATGATCTCGTGGCAAAGGACATAGGCAAGTTCAGCTTCAGTGCGCAGTTTGGATATGAGCCCGAGGTTAATAAAAATAGTCCCGCGGCTGGTAGTAAATGCATTTACTACAGATGATTTTACAATGTAAACTTCAATTTCGGACCGTAGTTTTGGATCATCCTTGAGCAGGACATCGACTATTTTGTTGGCGTATTGGCCAATTGAATCATTGAATAATACCTTGCCGCTGAGCAGAAGGTCATCTATTACATAGTTTGCCTCAAGGATGAATTCTTTCTTCTGCTTTTTATAGCGCGTCCTTTTTTTCTCTTCAAAAGTTCTTTGGATCTCCTCGTCAGATTTTTGCTTGGAGGATTTCAAAAAGCTTGCGGGAACCTTTCCTGTGGATTCGAGGAACTTGTAATTATCAAAATCCTGTGCAGATGATTGGATGCAGAGGAATAAAAGCGGGGCCAATAGAAGCACCGTAAATAGTTTTTTCATTTAAATGAATTTTTGGCAAAAGTAATAAATTTTTGCGTTATTGAGTATTTCAGCGCCGGCTCTTTCCCAATAACCCTTCCATGCCTATATAATAATTGATCAGGGAATTTTGTGCGATCCTGTGCATTG
>CAILMK010000649.1 GCA_903835275.1 uncultured bacterium
GATAAAGGAGCTTGGAAATGGAAGTATTATTCCGCGTTCCGATGGAACGATTCCTTTTCCTTTTGAAGCTGTAAACCTGAAAGCGGTAGACGTACGCATTACTAAAATATACGAAAAAAATGTACTGCAGTTTTTACAATACAATACTCTAAAAGAATCCGAATATCTTGATTTTGTTGGCAAGGTTGTTTTTGAAAGAAAAGTTTTCCTTACCAGTGATCCTAGTATCAATCTGGGCAAATGGAACAGACACGCACTGGACCTTGCAAAACTCATCAATCCGGAACCGGGAGCCATTTATAATATCCAGATTCGTTTCCGCAAGGAATACTCGATGTACAACTGTGTAGATACTGCAAAAAATAAAAAACCAAAAGAGGAAAAATATGATTTGCTGACCCGTGAATCCGGTTCGCAACTTTGGAAAATTTACGAAGACTATTATGGATATTATGATGAAGACGAAGGTGAAGACGGCAACCGCTGGTCTGGCAACCAAACTCCATGCAGCAAATGGTACTATATAAATAACCGGGGCATCAACAGAAATGTTCTTGCATCAGACCTGGGTATGATTGCGAAACGCGGAACGGATGGCTCCTGTCTGGTGGCAGTTTCAGACCTGAGAAATACGAATCCCATACCAAATGTACCTATAGAGGTTTATGATTTCCAAAGGCAACTTATTGCGAATGCAACCACCGATGCGCAGGGATTTGCGAGGTTCCGCACCAAAGATGAACCTTTTGTTATTGTAGGCAAAAACGGAAGTGAACGCGGTTATCTGAAATTAAAAAACTCTGAGCTTTCCCTGAGTAAGTTTGATATTTCAGGAACGGAATATCACAAAGGAGTAAAGGGGTTTATATATGCTGACCGCGGGGTATGGAGGCCAGGTGACTCCATATATATTACTTTCATATTAGAGGACAAGGAGCGTGTACTTCCTGTGGATTATCCAATAGTATTTGAGTTTACCAATCCGATGGGGCAAACAGTAAACAAGGTGATCCGCAAAAATTCCGTCAATGGATTTTACAGTTTTTATTGTGTAACGGATGAAAATGCAGTTACGGGTGGCTATACCGCACACGTAAATGTAGGTGGAGTAACTTTTGAAAAGAATATCCGTGTGGAAACCATCGTGCCAAACCGGTTAAAACTAAACATGGAATTTGCCAATAAATACCTGGAGAAATCTTCTGCCAATGTAGGAAACCTTACAGTAAAATGGCTGCATGGAGCGCCGGGAAAAGGCCTGAACACGAGTGTATCCGTTTACCTTTCCAAGACAACAAACTATTTTGAAAATTACAAGGAATTTTGTTTTAATGATCCTGTTAAAAAATTCGCGTATGAATCATCTGTTATTTTTGAAGGGCAAACGGATGCGGATGGGAAAGTTTCCATTCCTGATAAAATTACTTTATCTGATTATGCTCCGGGACCACTGGAAGCTACATTTTATTGCAAGGCAACAGAACCCGGCGGAAATTTCAGTTCAGATAATTTCACTACAACACTTCATCCATACAACCAGTATGTGGGAATAAAAACAGAAAAAGGGGAAGGTGATCCGGGTGTTTTACTTACCGATCAGGTCCACAATATTGATGTGGTTACCATAGATAAAAATGAAAAGCCTGTCAATAGTACCGTTGAAGTTTATCTCTACAAAATGGAATGGAGATGGTGGTGGGATTTACAGGAAGAAGGAAGCAGTTACAATGGGAGGGAATACAATAATCCAGTTGTTTCCACAACAATAAATACTGTAAACGGACGCGGAACCTGGCAGATAAAAATGCCTTCCGAACAATACGGGCGCTATCTGATCAGGGCTATCGATAAGCAAGGTCACATCACAGGGAAAATTGTATATATAGATCGCCCGGGATGGTATAACAGGCGCGATGAAAATACAGAAGGAACCGCTTTTCTTACCATTAGCTCCAATAAAAAATCATACCGCACCGGAGAAACTGCAACGCTTGATATTCCTACCGCTTATTCAGGAAGTGCTTTAGTAACGATTGAAAGCAGCACCAGGGTATTAAGCGCACAATGGATAAAAGCAGCAAAGGGACATACAAAATTTAATTTCACCATCACTCCGGAAATGAGTCCAAATGTATATGCTTCCGTGATATTTGTACAACCCCATGCACAAACCATCAATGACCTGCCAATACGTATGTATGGAGTCGCCCCTATTACCGTGGATAATCCGGCATCACACGTGGATCCTGTAATTATTCTTCCCAAGGAAATTCAACCGGAACAAAAATTGAATCTTTTTGTGAAGGAGAAAAACGGGAAGGCCATGACATATACTATTGCAATGGTGGATGAAGGATTACTGGACCTAACGCATTTCCAAACTCCGGATCCGTGGAAAGCATTCAATGCAAAAGAAGCGCTGAATGTAACCTACTGGGATTTGTATGATGCCGTTCTTGGTAACTACATGGACAAGGTGAAAAAACTTTTAACCATAGGAGGTGACGGAGCAGGTTTGTATGCAGGCGACGGAACAAAAGTGCAACGCTTTAAACCAATGGTGAGATTCATTGGCCCATTCAATCTTGCACCGAACGCAACTGCTCGTCACATTATTCAAATGCCACGGTATATCGGATCTGTCCGTACAATGATCATAGCAGGAAATAATGGTGCTTATGGGTCTGCCGAAGAAACAACACCTGTAAGAAAACCACTGATGGTTTTAGGTACACTTCCACGTGTACTGGGGCCTGATGAGGAAGTGGATTTGCCCGTCACCATTTTCGCGATGAATGACAATATAAAAAATGTAAATGTAGAGCTAAGGGTAAATGACCTGTTAAATGTAAGAGGGCCAAAAACACAAACGGTGCATTTCGATAAACAGGGTGAAGCAGTGATCAATTTTCCTATAAAAGTAAGCACTGCATTGGGTGCGGCGAGCGCTCAGATCATTGCAAGTTGCGGAGCGGAAATAGCAAAATACGATATTGAACTTGCCGTACGTGCACCGAATCCTTATGAAACAAAAACGGATGATGCCATTGTAAAGGACGGGGAAAACAAAGCATTTAATTATAATGCCTTCGGGATAAACGGTACTAATAAGATCACTCTTGAAGTATCATCCGTGCCGGCATTGAACCTGGAAAGCCGCCTCAATTACCTGATAGAATATCCGCATGGATGTATAGAACAAACCACTTCTTCCGTGTTTCCGCAATTGTATATTCCCGACCTTATCACTTTATCCAAGGAGAAGAAAAATGAAACAGAAAAAAATATCCGCGCAGGAATACACCGCCTGATGATGTTCCAGTTGCCCAATGGAGGCATGAGTTACTGGCCGACCGGCGGATATTCTGAAGCAGATGACTGGGGCACCAACTATGCGGGAAATTTCCTGTTGGAAGCACAGATAAAAGGATACAATATCCCTTCAGGAATGTTGGACAAATGGAAAACTTTTCAGAAGAGCCGCGCTATTGGATGGTCTTATTTAATTGCCGATAATACAGCATCTGATCACCAGTTGACGCAAGCATATAGATTGTATCTTTTAGCTCTTGCAAAGGCTCCTGAGCTTGGTGCCATGAACCGTTTGCGCGAA
>CAILMK010000650.1 GCA_903835275.1 uncultured bacterium
CGCCTTGTAAACTTCTTTCCTGTCAAATACAATTTTGACACCAGCCTCTTCATAATCCTTGTCGTAAAACTTGGCTTCCCTACCGGCGCCGGCTTCCTTGATCACTTCATGCCCATTGGCAACAAGAAGGTGGCAAGCCTGCGGAGTCAGCCCGATCCTGTTTTCCTGGAAGGAGGTTTCCTTGGGTATTCCGATGCGGAGCGTATTGGATCCTTTACTGATCATTGCGGGTGCTTCCTGGGGGGAAAGCACAGCCTGCTTGGCTAATTCATGAAACGAAGACTTCTTTTCCATATATCCTGTCTGTGGGGGGCATTAAATTGGTGCCGTAAAGTTACGAAGGATTTACGATTTAATGATTTAGGATGGTGGATTTTTTTAGCTCCGGGAAGTTTGTATGTAATGGGCAGTTTGAACTACCCGATTATCGAAATAATTCTCGAACCATTCTCTTGCAAATCGAAACGGATAGTGATATACTCTTCATCAATCAGGGGCATGGCGATTTGCGGCCATTCTATGAGTTTATAGCCTTCATTCCGGAAATACTCCTCAAATCCGATCTGGAATAATTCGTCTTCATTCTTTATACGGTAAAGATCGAAATGGTAGACCGGAATTGGTCCTTGATACTCCTGTACAATGGCGAATGTTGGACTGGAAACCACCTCTGTAATTCCCAGTTGCTCGCAGAATGCTTTTGTAAATGTGGTTTTGCCGCTGCCAAGATCACCTTCAAGAAGAATCACCCTGATACCCGGGAATGTGTTGATTACATCCCTTGCAATGGCAGGCAATTCGTCGGTATTTTGGATGGTGTATTGCATTATTAAACTAAACCATAAGTATTGTCATTCAGTCCCACGCTAACTCACTACCTCGAGTGCATTGTTATCAAAGGAATCAGCATTTCCTCGAGGGAAACGCCTCCGTGCTGGAAGGTATTTCTATAAAAGTTTACGAAATAATTATAGTTGTTAGGATACACAAAAAAGTAATCATCCTTGGCAAAAACGTAGGATGAACTAACGTGTTGCTGTGGTAAAAACCCATCCGTCAGTTTCCTGATGGCGAAAACTTCTTTGTCTGTATAATTCAAATTTTTTCCATTCTTATAGCGGAGGTTGGTCGTTGTATTTCTATCCCCGACTATCTTGCTCGGACGACGCACGCGAACTGATCCATGATCTGTGGTCAGGACTACATTTGCCTTTTTCTCTGAGATCATCTTCAATGCTTCATAGAGAGGTGAATGCTCAAACCAGCTTAGCGTCAGGGAACGGTAGGCAGATTCATCCTCTGCCAGTTCCTTGATCACTTCCATCTCTGTACGTACATGGGATAAAAGATCCACGAAATTATATACGATCACATTCAGTTTATAATCCTTGAGATTGGCAATATTATCGACCATATTCTTGCCTGCTTCCAGGTTGGTGATTTTCTGGTAGGAAAATTTCACGTCCTTTTTCAAACGCTGTAACTGGTCCCGCAGGAAATCTTCTTCGTGCAGGTTTTTCCCGCCTTCTTCTTCATCGTTCACCCAAAAATTAGGAAAGCGTTTTTCAATTTCACTTGGAAGCAAGCCTGCAAATATGGCATTACGTGCATAGTTTGTTGCTGTAGGCAAAATACTAAAATACGCCGTATCTTCATTGATGCGGAATAATTCTGAAATTTTTGGCTGAATAGCCTTCCACTGGTCGTAGCGCATATTATCCACAACTATAAAATATAAAGGTTCGGGCTGATCTAAAAACGGAGCCACTTTCCTGGCAAATAAATTATGCGACATCGTCGGGCCGTCCTTATCCTTCAGCCACTCCACATAGTTCTTTTCAATAAAGCGGATATAATTACTGTTGGCATCGGTTTTCTGCGCATCAAAAACATCCTTCATTTCAGCGGAGGATTTGCCCAGTTCCATTTCCCAATGAACCACTTTTTTGTAGGCTTCAATCCACTCATCGGTACTGAGGGAATCATTGAGCGTCATGCTTAATCTACCAAAATCCTGCTGGTAATCCATCACGATCTTTTCACTTACCAGACGTTTATTATCCAGTAATTTTTTTACCGACAATAATACTTGCTTCGGATTGACAGGCTTGATCAGGTAATCCG
The DNA here is from genome assembly GCA_903835275.1 of uncultured bacterium. GTDB lineage: Bacteria > Bacteroidota > Bacteroidia > CAILMK01 > CAILMK01 > CAILMK01. Next base: position 2,125 of record CAILMK010000650.1, read on the forward strand.
ATATTTGAGAACCGATAGCATCATCCATAAGGAATTCCTCCTCGCTCTTGGTGATCATCACAATCGGAACATCCGGACGGAAGGCTTTTATGCGTGTCAGGGTTTCCAGTCCGGTAAGACCGGGCATATTTTCATCCAGAAAAATGATGTCGAAAAAATCATTGCGGCATTCATCAATGGCTTCCGTTCCACTGTGGACGGGAGTAACATCATACCCCTTTTCCTTGAGGAATAAGATATGAGGTTTCAAAAGGTCTATTTCGTCATCTGCCCAGAGTATTTTCGGCTGCATAGGTTGGTAGTTATTAAATTGGTTAGTTATTAAGTGCTTACATAAAACCAGGTGCTAAAACCGGTTTGAGATTGTTAAACGCCAATCCTTTGGAATTATTGCACGAAACAATTTGCAAGTTACACTTTCGCGGCACAGGATTTTACCCGTTCTTTGCAAAATATTACACCGCAAAGTTGAGCAAAATTAAAATACTAAATGACCCTGTTCACGGATTTATCAGAATTCCGAGGGATATTATTTTCAAGCTCATGGAGGATCCTTATTTTCAGCGTTTGCGAAGGATCAAGCAACTGGGGCTGACCGATATGGTTTATCCCGGGGCGCTACATACCCGTTTCCATCATGCACTTGGCGCATTGTACCTGATGGGCCTGGCACTGGAAAACCTGAAAATGAAAGGTGTTGATATTACTGATGAAGAAGCCGAAGCGGCGCAGATTGCTATTCTTCTGCACGATATAGGTCATGGTCCATTTTCCCATACCCTGGAAGATGTACTATCCGAGGGCGTTCACCATGAAGATATTACGCTGATGTTTATGGAACGCCTGAACATCAAATATGAGGGCAGACTTCAACTTGCCATTGAAATATTCAAAGGAGCTTATCCTAAAAAATTCCTTTATCAATTAGTTTCCAGCCAGTTGGATGTTGACCGTCTGGATTACCTCAACCGCGATAGTTTTTATACGGGTGTCCATGAGGGTGTTATTGGCTCGGACCGCATCATAATGATGATGAATGTTGTAAACAACGAGCTTGTCATAGAGGAAAAAGGCATTTATTCAATAGAAAAATTCCTGCTTGCACGGCGTTTTATGTACTGGCAGGTGTACCAGCATAAAACCGTAATAGCAGCAGAGGAAATGCTCATAAAGATCCTGGAACGTGCCAAAACGCTTGCTTCAGAGGGGAAAAAGTTATTTGCTACACCAGCACTGGAGTATTTTTTGTACCATAAAATTAATAAACACGCCTATCAGAGCGATTCAAAAGTTTTGGATAACTTTGCATTGCTGGATGATAATGATGTTATGGCTTCCATCAAGGCATGGACCGTCAATGAAGACACTGTTTTATCCTTGCTTTGCAGAAAATTGATTAACAGAGATTTGTTACGAATAGAAATTCACGATCAGCCCATTTCCAAGGATAGGATAGATTCACTGTCAAAACAGGCAGCATCCCTATATGGCATTCCGGAGAATATGGCGCATCATTTTGTATTCAGTAACAAGGTGGAAAACAGTGCATATTCCGCGGAAAGCGTCCAGATCAATATTATGATGAAAGATGGAAGCATGCATGATATTGCTGAGGCTTCCGACCAGTACGACCTTGGTAGCCTGAGCAAAAAAGTAAAGAAATATTTTATCTGCTACCCAAAACAGATTCAACAATGAAAATAACAGTAGCCCAGCTTGCGGCAATGGTTAACGGAAGGGTGGAAGGCGATGCAACCCTTGAAATAAGTGGCTTTGCTCCTATCAGCGAAGCAGCGGAAGGTGCCATTACATTTCTTACCAATCCAAAATACAGCCATTTTTTATATGAATCCAATGCGACTGCCGTATTGGTAAATGATGATTTTATTCCCGAGGGAAAAGTAAAACCTTCCCTGATATTTGTGAAGGATGCATACACGACTGTATCGCAATTACTGGAACAATTTAACGCGTATAAAAACAATAAAAAAGGTATCGAGCAACCCTCGTACGTTGCCACCAATGCAAAACTTGGCGAAGATATTTACCTCGGCGCATTCGCTTATGTTGGTGAGAATAGCACCATAGGAAATAATGTAAAAATTTATCCGCAGGCATACA
>CAILMK010000651.1 GCA_903835275.1 uncultured bacterium
CCGAATTTAATAAAGTCGGCATTGAAGCGTACAAATCCCTGGAAAATGCAGGCAAGGAAATGCTTCGTGCAATAGCACTGTTTCTTGGACTGGATGAATTTTATTTTGATAAAAAGATTCATAACGGGAATAGCATTTTAAGACCGATACACTATGCACCTATCGTTGGGGAACCAAGAAATGCAGTACGAGCAGGACAACACGAAGACATAAATTTAATCACATTACTCATGGGTGCTTCTGCAGAAGGACTCGAAATACTGACTTTGAAAAATGAATGGGTCCCTGTCACAGCCCTACCGGACCAGATTGTAGTTAACGTAGGAGATATGCTGCAAAGGCTTACTAACAATCGCCTGAAAAGTACTACCCATCGTGTTGTAAATCCGCCAAGGGAATTATGGAACACTCCCCGTTATTCGATTCCATTCTTCCTGCATCCACGAATGGATATGCGCCTGGACTGTCTTGAATCCTGTGTAACCACAGAAAATCCATTGGCATATCCACCCATTTCCGCGGGTGAATATCTGGCTGAAAGACTCAGGGAAATTGGCCTTCTCAAATAATCATTTCCGTTCGTCTAAATGTCAAATAATATATTGACAATTTTGATTACATTTGCTTTTCTGGAATAAAAGGTGTGTAAATCAGAACAATGCAAAGACGGTTACTTTTTTTATTACTATTATATTTTTACGCGATCCGCGTTTTTGCACAGAATAATGAAATAAATTTCAAGCATTATTCCGTGAATGACGGGCTTTCCCAAAGCTCCGTCTATTGTTTATTCCAGGATAAAACAGGTTTTTTATGGATTGGCACTGCCGACGGTCTGAATAAATTTGACGGGTATAAATTTACCACTTACAAACATAATAATGATGATGAACACAGCCTGGGAAACAACACCATCCGCGGGATGCTTGAAGATGGCACAGGAAAGATCTGGATAGGAACTGAAATGGGTTTGAATGTTTATGACCCAATCACTGATAAAATTTCCCGGATTCCCCTGGGTGATATTAAAAAAAAGGGAGTCAAGTCTGTAATTCCACTTGGATTTTCAGGAAAGGAGCTTTTATGCTGGAGGAGAAGCGAAGGCATTATCTCCTATGACCTTATTAAAAAAACAACCCGGATCATTTCAGGAAAAGATTCCATCATAGCAGAAACGAAACTTGCTACTGATTCAAAAGAGGCATGGTACGTGCGCAAGGGAAATATCCTCTGTTGTTTAAACATACCAACAAAAACAGTCAGGGAATTTCCTCTCGCGAATCTGCCTTTGGACAATATTACTTATGGAATACAAAAAGATAATCATGGAAATATTCTTCTATGCACATCAAACGGATTGTGGAAATATAATCCGGGGGAAAATACATTCAATATTGTTTCAGAAACCTTACAGGGCAAATTGGTTCATGACGTCATAAGTGATGTTCACGGAAATAACTATGTTGCCATTGAAAATGAAGGAATTTATATTTACAGTCCCGGCTGGAAATTCATAAAATCTTTTAAAAATGATTACTGGCTTGCCGCCCAGGAAGGTTTTTCACTAAGTCATATCCTTCATTTTTTCAATGATAATTCAGGGAATATATGGTTTGGCACTGATGGAGACGGACTTTTTAAACTCGGCACCAACCAGATAAAATTTGCGCATGCAAGTACCAAAGCAGGCAGTCCATTTCCTTTAAACACTAATTTCATCAAATGTTTTTGCGTGGATGATAAAGGAATGCTTTGGGTGGGCACATTCGATCATGGACTCTCAGCAATAGATATGAAAACCGGATCAGTGAAGGTGTATTTACACTCTTTCAATGATCCAAATTCGCTGCTTGATAATACAATTTACTCAATAATTAATGATGAGAAAGGCCTCTGGCTTGGCACGGAAAAGGGAATGTGCTTTTTTGATTTTGAAAACCGGAAGTTC
>CAILMK010000652.1 GCA_903835275.1 uncultured bacterium
AAAAAATCATCAAAAAAGAAAATCTTGCCGTTCTGAAAAGCGAAGAACTCATTATCCCCAATGATGAGATCATTCACTTTCCTCCCAAGAAGCCTGCTGCTGAAATGCAAAAGGAATACGATGCACTTACTGCAGGATATACTTTTAGTCACCGCATAATAAGCGTAGAAGCCGCGGATTCCCTCGCATTGAACGATGCGCCTGTGGGCATATTTTGCTACTCACGCTACAACAGCGAAAAATACATTTATGTTTTTGATAACAGCACAGGAGAACTCATTTATAAGGATCATTCACTATTCACCTACCCTATCAAGGATACCGACTTTACTGATTTGAATAAGGCTGTAGGAAAGGCGAAGAAATAATGAACATCCTTTTTGTATGCAGTAAAAACAAATGGCGTAGCAGGACAGCTGAAACTATTTTCAGCCAATCTCAAAATCATAATGTATTTTCTGCAGGCACGGATTCTGATGCGCGAATAAAGCTCAATGAAAAGCTACTTCAAAAAGCAGATATTGTTTTTGTGATGGAAAAGAAACACAGGGATATTATTCGTGAAAAATTTCCTGAAATATCCCCTGAAATGAAAATCATTATTCTCGATATTCCCGATGAATACCAATACATGGATGAGGAACTGATTGAAATATTGAAAACATCAGTGAGTGGGTATATAAGCGATATACTTTAATAATTGGTGAAAGATATTGAGTTCATCTCTACCTCGGAAATATAAATCCTGAGAACTAAATTTTATCTCGCCGCGGCGAACGAAGCAGCGGCGAACGAAGCAGCGGCGGTTCACCATTATTTAAATTCTACTATATCAGCTGTTACTGTACATGTAACAGTACTTACAATGCCAAAATAAAAACAAGATTTAAAGTTTACGGTAATATTAGCAAAAGTCTGGTTACTCTTCAATGGACTACTATTAATCATCATACTTTTGGCGTCATTTACTAATGTCTCCTTTGCAAATCCTCCAATTCCAAAGAAATAGGTTGCAGTTGATACACCTTGTATATTTTGTTTAACATAAGAAAAATTAGCCGAACTTAAGGAAGCTGAATTTGACATGTAACCAGTGTGCAAAGCACAACTTGAGATTAAAAATGCAAATGAAATTGCAATGATGGATTTTAAAATTATTTTTTTCATGATGTATATTGTTTTCGAGCATTCCTAAATACCCATTTTTCTGCAAAAATATAAAAAAAATGCTAACACTGGTAACTTGAAGAAAAAGTATCACGATGGAGATACCCCGATGCTGGTTTATACGCCGCAGCGAATATTTTATCCAAACCATGGAGCCCGGGATATTTTATCCCTTATCAAAAAGCCCGCTTTCGCGGGCTTTAAGTGGGAGTTAACATGGGAAAATCGAACAAATTTATTGCCGATTTGTGCAAGATTGCATCGCTATACCCCTTCCTAAAGCCTTAGTGTTCAACATAAGGTAAGCTAATAACATCTTACAATGCTCCCCCAGGTAAGATCAAGGATATTTTTGGTAATACTGTCAAACGTCAGCTAATATAACTAAACTAATACCGAAGTTGCACCCTGATAAAAAGTGTACTAATTTTATGAATGCTAACCTTACAAAATATCTATTCTTTACAGGCAAAGGCGGGGTTGGTAAAACTTCCCTAGCATGTGCTACAGCAGTTAAGTATGCCGATGAAGGTAAAATGATTCTTTTGATAAGCACAGATCCTGCTTCCAACCTTAAAGACGTTTTAGAATGTCCGGTAAGCGACCAAATTGAGCCACACAAAGGCCTGCAAAACCTTTTTATAGTTAATATCAACCCGGAAACTTCCGCCGATGAGTATCGTAACAGGGTATTGGGTCCACTTAAAGATGCAATTTCTTCAACAGAACTAAAAAAAATAGAGGAAGGTCTATCAGGTGCTTGTACTACAGAAATCGCATCATTTGATGAGTTTTCGCGCTTTATCACGGGAGAGGCTGAAAAAGCAATTTACGACATTGTGATATTTGACACTGCTCCCAGCGGTCACACCATACGCCTTTTAGAGTTGCCTGCGGCATGGGATGAGTTCCTCGAAAATAATCCGTCAGGAGCCTCATGCATTGGCCCAGCTTCCGCATTGAAAAGTAGTAAGGAAAGATATGAGAAAGTATTGAACAGCCTCAAAGATCCGTTGTCTACTACTTTTTACCTTGTTTCCCGTGCAGAACGATCTTCTTTAAAGGAAACAGCACGAACAAGTCTTGAGCTTAATGAATTAGGCATGTCTCATCAAAAATTATTGATTAATGGAGTGTTTAATGCTTTAGACAGAAATGACAAGATTGCCATAAAAATTGAGCAATCAGCCCAAAAGGAATTGTCTCATTTACCTGAAGCATTGCAAAACATGGAAAGAACGAATTACCCTTTACTACCCTATAATATCCTGGGACTGGAAAAACTGAGGTCATTATTAAACAATGACCTCCAAAAGATAATTATAAATCGTGAAATATCAAATGTTAATGAGACCAAAAATACACTTCCTGATTTAACTGAATTAGTAAATGCCCTTGAAGCCAATACCAACTCTGGACTAATCATGACCATGGGGAAAGGTGGCGTTGGAAAAACAATCATTGCCACTTCAATTGCTACCATGCTCGCTAATCGTGGACATAAGGTGCTATTAACTACCACAGATCCGGCTGCGCATATAAAAGACTTTATTAATCAATTGGATCATCTTCCGGAAAATTTGACTGTTGAAAGAATAGACCCGAAAATCGAAACAAAAATTTACACCGATAAAATAGTTGAACAAAAAGGGGGAAATCTGGACGAAGAAAGCAGAAAATTATTGATAGAAGACCTTAAATCCCCGTGTACTGAAGAAGTGGCAGTATTCAATGCGTTCTCAAAAGCAATTCATAAAGCTAAACGACAATTTGTTGTAATAGATACCGCCCCCACGGGACATACTCTTCTCTTATTGGATACTACGGGTAGTTACCATAGGGAGGTTATGAAAAATAACAGGCTGGATGCAGGTAGAATTACTACCCCATACATGTCTTTGCAAGATGGAGAATTTGCAAAAATATTATTAATATCCATTCCCGAAACTACACCAATGAGGGAGGCTGAAGAGCTGCAAAATGATCTAAAAAGAGCTGGTATTACACCTTATGCGTGGGTAGTCAATCAATGTCTATCTTCTTTGGACAATTTAACTGACCCCATTTTAAAAAGCCGTGCCACTGCAGAAAAAGAAATTATTAAAAACATCGGTGAAAAATTATCTAAAAAAACTTTTGTTATACCATACCTAACTGAAGAGAAATTGTTACCTGAAATGATATTACGCTTTGGACAATAAAAATCATGTCCTGCAATGTCATATTTATTGCCTCGATTTCATAAATTCTTATATGCATTTGAAAAACACGAATAATTGCATTATTAAGTATATATTTGACTCCTAACTACTACACCCTACATCAACTAATTAGACTATTTTTCAATGCCATCAAACAACTTCAACATACCAGGATTAACCGATGAGCAGGTTGTTAGTTCACGGGGGGAATTCGGGCAAAACAAATTATCCTATAAAAAGGAAAACAACCTATTGGGTTCAATCATAAGTATTATCAAAGAACCGATGATGATCCTTTTATTGACGGCAGCATTCATCTATTTTATCAGCGGGAAAACAGGAGATGGTATTTTTCTAGTTATTGCCATCGTATTTCAAACCTCCATTTCACTTTATCAAAATTCAAGAAGCAAGAAAGCATTGGAGAAACTTAAAGATTTCTCACAACCAAACTGCAAAGTTATTCGAAATGATATTTTAGCAGAAATAAAGAGCGAGGAACTCGTTGTTGGTGATAGTTTAATGATTGAAGAAGGGACATTGATCACGGCAGATGGAATTATAGTACACTCCAACGATTTTTCCGTGAATGAGTCCATCCTTACGGGGGAGTCATTTGCTGTTTCAAAAGATAAGACAAGCGAAGACAACATTGTTTATTCCGGCACAACCGTAACAAGCGGACTGGCAATTGCTACCGTCACCGCTATTGGAAACGAAACCAAGTTGGGCAAAATTGGCACAAGTCTGGAAAGTATTGACGAAGAGAAAACACCATTGGAAATACAAATTGCCAATTTCGTCAAGAAAATGGCTATAGCAGGTGCAATTGTTTTTATTGTCGTTTGGGTAATAAATTATTTTCACACTCGCAATCTGATCTATAGTTTATTACAATCACTCACTTTAGCGATGAGCATTTTGCCGGAGGAAATCCCTGTAGCATTTACTACATTTATGGCTTTAGGTGCATGGCGTTTAATGAAGATGGGGATTGTAGTAAAGCAAATGAAAACCGTGGAGACATTGGGTAGCGCCACAGTAATTTGTACGGATAAAACAGGTACAATTACTGAAAACAAAATGACCCTTGCAAAAATATTTTTGCTCTCAACACAAAATATTTCCCAACCAACGGATATATTAACAACGGATGAAAAGAAGCTGATCGAGTTGGCTATGTGGGCGAGCGAACCTATTCCCTTTGACCCTATGGAAATTGCCTTGCACCAATCCTACACTGATATTATAAAAGAGGATAAGCGTGTTAATTATAAACTTACTCATGAGTATCCCTTGGGTGGCAGACCACCTATGATGACTCACGTTTTCGAAAACCATGCAGGAAACCGAATTATTGCTGCCAAAGGAGCACCTGAAGCTATTATTAATGTCAGCAACCTTACCGAAATAGAAAAGCAACAAGTCAATGCGGCTATTAGTGAATTGACGACAGAAGGATATCGTGTATTGGGTGTAGGTGTTTCCACATTTGATGGCAGCAGCTATCCGGAGAAACAACAAGATTTGAAATTTGAATTTAAAGGGGTTGTTGCTTTTTACGACCCTCCGAAGAAAAACATCGGAGAAGTATTAAAACAATTTTATAAAGCAGGTATTTCTGTAAAAATTATCACCGGTGATAATGGAGAAACTACCACGTCCATTGCAAAACAAATAGGATTTAATGGATATGAAAAAAGCATTACCGGAGACGAATTAATGAAACTACCGGAAAACGAATTACAAACATCTGTCATTAGTACCAATATATTTACACGTATGTTCCCTGAGGCAAAATTAAAAATAATCAATGCCTTAAAAGCTAAAAATCAAATTGTAGCGATGACCGGTGACGGGGTAAATGATGGTCCAGCCTTGAAAGCAGCGCATATTGGTATTGCCATGGGAAAAAAAGGGACAGAAATTGCAAAACAGGCTGCTTCACTGATTTTATTAGAAGATGATCTTTCAAAAATTGTAGATGCCATAGCTATGGGAAGTAAGATATACGCTAACCTGAAAAAAGCAATTCAATACATTATTTCAATACATATACCAATAATATTGAC
>CAILMK010000653.1 GCA_903835275.1 uncultured bacterium
ATCCGCAATGTGAATACCTATTTCGTATAAACCATCAGGAAGTCTTTTAAACGAAAGTGCGTCGTCAAAATCCTTGGCATCAGCCGGATCAATTGTGAAAGTTGGAACCGTTCTGAAATCCCAGCGTTTCTCTATTTCTTCATCGGTAATTACATCACTGATTGCATTTGCCTCTTTTTCTATTTGCGAAGGGAAATCCTCGGGTAATTCAAACTCAGCAATAATTGCATTCATTTCTGTGTTATGCTCTCCAGGCCTGCCCAGAACCTTTACTACTTCACCAATGGGATTTCTTCCTCCGGCAGGCCATTCAGTGATGTGTACCACCACCTTGTCACCATCTATAGCTGCTCCAATTTTACTAATGGGAACAAATATATCTATTACCATTTTCCTGCTGTCGGCAACGAAAAATGCAAACTTTTCACTCACCTGCAAAATACCGGTAAACTCGGTCTTTTTGCGCTGCAATACTTCAACTATTTCTCCCTCGGGTTTCTGGCTTTTTTTCTTTGCGTACAGCAATACCTTCACGCTATCTCCGTGAAGTGCAGTATTTGTTTTTGACGGCGGAACATAAACATCGTCTTCCATACCTTCCACCACTATATATGCGGCTCCGGTTTTGGTCATGTCCACTTTCCCCTCTACATATTGTGAATGTGCCTGGCTTTGGAATTTCCCGCGGTCAGGTTGCTCAAGGATTCCATCACTCAGAAGTTCATTAATGCATTTAAGTAAAACTTCCCTTTCATTATGTGAATTCAACCCAAGTTTTGCAGCAATTTGTTTATAGTTCAATCCCTCAGTAGGATGCTCCCGGAAAAAATTCACCAGGGAGCTTTTTATTGATCGTTTTGTTTTAGTAGTATCCTTTGCTTTTCTTCCCATTGTAGTATTAAATTAAATATTGGCTGGCATAGCGCTTTGCAATTTATTCCACGCTTCTCCTGGCCGGCCTTTTTCTTTGCAAGCTATAGCTGATTATAAGTGTAAGCAGCAATCCATAAAAACTTGCATCCACTAATAATTCCGTAAGCAGAATACCTGTGCCCAACTGGAATATATCAGATCCTTTCCCCATGATCCAAACCGGAAAACAGAATAACATAAAAATTGCCGTTGCAACTGAATCTATTGGTGGACTGTCAATTTTTCCGGTTTCACAGGCATTTACTAAAAAAAGTGCACCATAGCTGATGGCAAATACCAAAGAGGTACATATCAAAAAGAGAAAAATATTTTTAAATAGCCCCGGCATTATTTTGGATTTTTGTTTTCTGGTTGAGCATCCGGTTGAATAACTGCTTTATTTTCCTTTTTGGTTTCTTTCTTATCCTTTTTCTTTTTCCTTTTGAAAAGCTCCTTGAAGCTATTAAATTCCTTGCGGATAGAAAGACCTACAGAATAAGTATTTACATTATCATTCTGCAATACAGGGTTATTACTGCTTCTGCTGGAAGCCGTTGCCACCAGGCTTCCATCCTCTTTGAGTTTGTAGGTAACACTCGCATAGTAAGTGGCATTCCTAGATACATTCTGGTCGTAACTTCCGCTTAAATTCAGCCTGTTGTTAAACAAATCCTTACTTGCCCTAACGGTTGAGCCCGTGCCACGGTTATCGTAACCAAAAGTAAAACCGGGAATAAAATGCGACAACCAATAATTCACCTGCGTATTTACAAGGTCAGTTACTGACATTGTCGTATTGTTCCCCGCGAATCCCTGCGTACCCAAAGGGATAAACCTGCCCAATACCAATAAGGCCACCACCTGTTTGTTCAATTCCTGTTCATCGCTTTTTATCCTTCGTATCGTATTATCAATATCCGAGGAGAAATTACTGAGCGATGCCAATTCAGGAATATCAAAATTCAATTTTATTTCAGGCGTAAATAATGATCCTTTCAGATCAAGTAAGGTTTCAACATTCATTATCCTGTTATAAGCACCCGACAAATCTATGGCACTTGTAGTATTAGGATCCTGCTGATTCAAAGGAGCAAGGGAAGTACGGACATTATAAAACGCCTGTACATTCAATTCGGCATCATAGGGTGCGCCCTGAAATTTAACCAGGGAGCCTTCCTTTACAGAAAATTGCTTCAAGGGCAGGTCCAATGCAGTGAACCGGTAACTTCCCTTGTCAATGTAATAGGTTCCGTAAATATTAAAATCGCCGTCTGTAGTAATATCCAAACTTAGATTACCGTGACCGTTTCCTTCCATTACATCACCCACACGCGGATCAAAAATGATTTGCATATGTGCATCGGGAGTTACATTCAAATCCATTTTAAGATCCAGCCCGGTCAGTGAATATTCATGTTTTTTTATTGCCTTGTTGGAATGGTCAATAATAGTAATGTAATCATGTCCGCCGTAACTGTTTTCCCTGCCAATAGGCATAAATAACTGGGTTCCCCTATTGGTCGTCAGTTGCATGTACATGTGTATGGCACCGAGTGGCCCGTTGATGGTAACCTTGCCGGAACCATACGCCTGACCGTAGTAAAGATTATTGTCTTTTATCTGTGTATTTAATAATTGAAAGTTATCCAGGTTAGCATTCAACCTGAATACCACATCACTAAGTTTATTGATATTGACAGTGCCATCAAATATTGCAGAATGATCATTATCATCGCGCAGATCAAGATCCTTCACATTTATCGTTTTTCCGGAAAGCGCAAATTCATGGGAGAAATGATAATTTGTCTGCAGATAATCTACGAGAAAACTTGCCCTTGTAAAATTTATTTTTCCTTCAATCAGGGGTTCTGATAATTTTCCGGAAATTTTCATATCAGCACTCGCAGTTCCCTTTACATTACTGATACCACTGATGAAAGGTGCAAACACTGATACGGGGCTTTCAATGAATTTAACATCAAGATTCGCGTTTTGCGCGCCTGAAAAATTAATTCCTCCGGTAATATTTATGAGTTCATCCTGTGTAGAATAATTTTTAAGCGTTCCTTCAATGATCAGCTTTTGCTTTTTATTATCAAAGGTAGCAGTAGTACCGAAAATCCCAAGGGTATCTTTTTGGTAAATAAGCGGACTGATGAATAAGCCGGCTTCAAATACCGGCTTCGTATTTAATCCGGTAATAAGAACCTGGCCATTTATATCACCGGTGAATGCCGCGAATTGAGGATAAACATTTGCCAGTGTAATCAGGCTGACATCTTCCACAATCAGACGAATAGGTAAATCTGCTTTCCTTGAATATTGTCCTACCACTTTCAAGCGCTGGTTTCTGTGCTCAAACTGCAATAAAGGTATATCAATGAAAGAGTCAAGCCTCTCAAGAACGATAGTTTTGGAATGAATATTCCAGACAGAATCTGAAATAATCAGTTTTGATGAATCCAATGTTAAAAGAGCTGTACTTCCTTTCACATCAAGATCACCATTCAAGTGAAGCGAACGTGCATAATCACTATCAGAAGTATTGACACTAAACCTGAAACGATCGCTATTACTTACTGAGGTAAGTTTAAAATCCCTCAGGAATAAGCTATCCCTGCGATATATATTTTTAGATGACAGGGTAAGATTCAGACCATCCTTTTTGCTGTCTGCCAATAGCCTGATATCATCGGCGTAAAAAGTACTGTATTTAAGCCCG
>CAILMK010000654.1 GCA_903835275.1 uncultured bacterium
ATACGTTCATACGCCATGGCGATGACGGCAACGACCTTCCGTATATACCACGTGCTTTTTTATGTATGGGGTATGAATCATTTTGAAAATTATGCAGTATCCTTATGGATTAGCGTCATAGGGAATGCACTGGTAGCGGAAGCCATTATTTATTACAAGAGCAGGGATTATATACGAACACTAACCGCTTAAATATAAAACTATGAAAAATTTCCTTATCGTATCTGTAATAGCCATGCTGAGTGCAGGCATCTATGGCGCCATTGATATGAGCACTGATATTGTCCATGGCAAAATGATCAACTATGAAAAAGATGATAGCAAAGCTCCGGTTGCAGTAGCAGATCATTCTCGCCAAGTAACCAATAATACTGCTTCCACTACTGTAAGCAGCAGTGAAAAAGTAATGGCGAAAACAAACTTAACTACCAGTGAAACACCTGCGGTTTTACCATTGGCAAAAAAGGCAAAAGAGTCCGTCAGGCCTACTCTTTCCAATCTTAATGTACGCTCATTCGGCAGAGGAGATATTTCAAGGTTTTCCCTTGATACAAATTTCAAATATACTTATGTACCCGATTCTTCCATAGTTTTAACAACTACTGATTCAACGAAGAAAGAAAATACGGTGGAGAAGTGATATCACACCTCCGGGGTTTTAATTACATCTACGCAAATATATTCTATAATACTGTCATCTCTTCGGGATTCTATGCATGTTAACCTCGAAGAGGTGATATTATTTTAGAAATCTCTAAGGTGAGCGCGCCGTTGCGAGCGCCCCAAGGGCGAGCAGCGGCGCGCGGATTTATTGAAGACATATTTGCTATTAACAAATCTAAATAATTCACAAATTAGCTTTATAACAATTAAACTTCGCAACTTTGCGGTATAATACCTTAAAACAGCGAAGACATGAAATTTGCAACCAAAGCTATCCATGCAGGCCAGGAGCCGGACCCAACAACAGGCGCCATTATGACGCCTATCTATCAAACTTCCACCTATGTACAGGCGGCGCCTGGTGATCACAAGGGATATGAATATGCCCGCACCCAGAATCCGACGAGGACGGCTCTTGAAACCAATCTGGCTGCCTTGGAGAACGGTAATTTCGCTTATTGCTTTGGCAGCGGCATGGCCGCTACAGATTCTGTGGCTCGCATGCTTTTGCCCGGTGATGAGGTCATTGCTACCAATGATCTTTATGGAGGAAGCTATCGAATCTTCACCAAGGTATTTGCTCGCTATGGCATCAAATTCATCTTTACAGACCTGAGCGATGCCTCCAACCTAAAAAAACACCTGAACGATAAAACTAAAATGATATGGGTGGAAACTCCAACCAACCCAATGCTCAATATCATCGATATAGCTGAGATCAAAAATCAAATGGGTTCCTCCTCTCCCCTGCTGGTGGTAGATAATACATTTGCTTCTCCTTACCTTCAAAATCCGCTGGATCTCGGTGCTGATATTATCGTTCATTCTGCAACCAAATATCTCGGCGGCCACTCTGATGTAGTGATGGGCGCGGTGATCTGCAAGGATGCAAAAATTGCCGAACAAATAAAATTTTTCCAGAATAGTTGCGGTGCCGTTCCCGGTCCGCACGATGTGTTTTTAGTGTTGCGCGGAATCAAAACATTGCATGTACGCATGGACAGGCATTGCGAAAACGGCATGAAAATAGCAAACTACCTCGTGAATCATCCAAGGGTGGACAGAGTATATTTCCCGGGATTGCCAACGCATCCTGGGCATGCTGTTGCAGCAAAACAAATGAAAAAATTCGGAGGCATGATGTCCTTTTCACTCAAGGGAGATAATTACAACGACGCATTGAAAGTTCTTACCAGCACACATCTGTTTTCCCTTGCGGAAAGCCTTGGTGGCGTGGAATCCCTCATAGGGCATCCAGCCAGCATGACCCACGCATCCATACCCAAGGAAGAGCGGGAAAAAACGGGAGTTGTAGATAGCCTTATACGCCTAAGCGTGGGAATAGAAGATGCGGACGACCTCATTAAAGACCTGGAGCAGGCTTTGGCCAAATAAAAGTGATACGATCATTAATCCATAAACAGAAGGAAGTATTCAGCGAAATGAAGTTGCGCGAAAGGCGCACTTTTATCCTGCATATCCTTTATTCAATTATGGATGGTGTTTGCCTTGGAGTACTCGCATTAAATGAATTCGTTTTCCTGAAAGATGTGGGTGCAGGTTCGCTGCAGGTGGGAATACTTTTCCAGGTGCAGGCATTTGTGATGCCCTTCGCCATTTTCCTCACTTATTTTATTTCGCGAGTAAAAGAAAAGAAGAAACTTCTCGCAAAAATTGCTCTCTATACACGATTGCCTTTATTGTTATTTGTTTTTTATCCGGATAATATTCACGCATCCCCTTACAAGGGATTTTTTATTGCGCTCTACCTGCTTATTTTTCTTTTGTATTACATTGCAAATCCGATCATTCTTCCGGTATTGAATCTATTTACAAAAGCGATCTACAGGCCCAACAGGTTCGGGAGGTTATTCAGCTATTCACTTATTCTTAACCAGATCGTTTTATTTGTTACCACTATCATTTTCGGAAGGCTGCTTGACTGGCATACGAGCAGTTATAAATATGTATTTGCAATATTCGGAGTCGTAAGTTTTTATTCCATTTACATCATCACTCTGATCCCCTATAAGGAGCCCAAGATAAAACAAATTCCACGAGGGCCAAGATTCTGGCGGACGGTTGGGCGTATCTTCCGCGATTCCGTTTTTATCCTTACCAAGGAAAAAGCATTTTTTGATTTTGAAAAAGGGATGATGGTATACGGTACCGGATATATGATGGCTCTCACTGTAGTGACTATTTACCTGAGCCAGCAATTTCACCTGAGTTTTTCTGAAGTGGCTTTTTATAAAAATATCACGATTTTTATTTCTATACTAAGCTTCCCTGTATTCGGCAGGATCATGGATGATGGCGGTGATCCGCGGCGTTTCGCAATTGTAAGTTTTACATTTGCCGGACTTTTTTATGCGCTATTAGCAGTAGCAGGAATAGTAGATAATCAGTTACTTTTTGAGGGTCACAGGATCATTATTCTACTTCTTGTGGCGTTCCTGTTACAAGGATTGTTCAGTGGAAGCATGGCGCTAATCTGGGGGATTGGCGCTACCTATTTTGCTCCGAGAGAAGAAGCAGCACGATTCCATGCCGTGCATCTAAGCCTGACGGGAATACGCGGGCTGATTGGTCCCATACTCGGTGTAGTTGTAAATTATTTATTCGGTTTTTACGGAGCTTTTGCTTGTATCGTAGGACTTGAAATTGTTGCCATCTACATCATGCGCAAATCTGTGAAGAATGTACAAAGGACAATTGTCTAACTAGGATTTGCAGGATTAAAGGATAAACAGGATTTTCGCGGATGTATCGTTCTAAATAAAATAAATCTGTGTTATCAGCGGAATCTGCGGGAAAAATTATTTCACTACTTTTACAATTCCTGATTCACTCTCGTTCTGCAAAGAAACCACATAAATACCCTGGCTAAGATTAACAGGTAATTTAACTAAATGAGTCTCTCCGCCATCTGCTATATAATTTGTTGAATAAACACTTTGGCCAAGAGAATTATATACAGACAATTTATATTCTATTTCGGTTTGAAGATTCCCGAACAAAAGCAAGTTGTCACCGCTGATACTTGCCTTCAATGGTATTGCTATTTTCTTTGTATAGCCTTCTATGCCGCTTGTTGTTTCACTCACAAGATAAGATACAGTTACTTTTCCACTGGAATTGGAATCGATCTTCAGAAGTGCTGAAGTATGGCTTGAATCAAACCAGACATGACTGACACTTACCACCGCAAAAGTAGAGGCCCCTCCTGCTGTAGTGTCTGTTTCCACGTCAGTGATTTTGATATGCAATACATTAGGGAATGTTCCATTCGGTAATTTTAAAGTTCCGTATGCATCAGCATCTAGTGTAGCGAGCCCCTGCCCTGTGTATGCAAAACCGGGTGCGCTAGCTTTGGTAGTGAAAGTATCAGTTACCTTGTCGCCATAGGAAAAAGGCCTCCTGCAAAACAATGCCGGATTCGGATATTTAATAACCAGTGATTGGGTGGTATCTAAGTAAGCCAAAAGATTACCGTTAGTAGGATTATTCTTTATATAAACAAAACTGCCATTGGAGTATTTTTCAACGAGGGTTGCCTGCGGAAAATCCTTTCCATGTGTGGTTGCAGAAGGCAACACCATCCATTCGGTCATGCTATCATCCCATAAATTATCCTTGGAATAATCCCAGGTTTGGTTTGGCCCGGCAACAATGCCTGTATTCATAGCGGCATGAATGCGGAAAAATAGTTTTGTTCCCAGAGTAAAATCTTCTGCATGTTTGATTGTTACTTGTGAAAAAACAAATGCCGGAAAGAATATAAGTGTCAGAAAGAAATAATATTTTTTCATATTTATGGGATTTATGAGGCAAATATAATACTAAAATTGCAAACTTAGCTTCTCTGCAAATCCTGCAAGGCCCAAGGCGCCACCATTATAAATAAACAGAGCATCTCCTTCTTTTTTTCCCTCAGATAAAACATTTTCCATAGCCATAAAATGCTTGATGGAATAAACCGGCTCCATTAAAATCCCTTCTTCTCTGGCAATGGAAATAGTTTTTTGAATGATAGTATCATTGATGCTTCCGAAAGATGCCGCCGAAGGAGGTGTTAAAAAATCTAATTTCAGCATTGGAGCATTCCCGGATATTTTGAAAAGAACTGCTATTTTATTTCTATAAAATTCGAGTTTGGTTTTGAATTCTTCTTCGGTTCCTGCAATGAGGGTGATGTATATTTCCTTGTCATTCAAACCTAAATATTCAAGACCAAGAATTAATCCTATGGCAGATATACCCAGTCCGCTATCAATGAAAATATTTCTAAATGAAATATTATTTTCTTTTTCGTTTTGCGCAATATCCAGGGCAAGCGTCATCGCTCCGGGAATAGCTTCAGATACTGCTGCGCCTTCGTGAAGGATGAAAACCTTTCGCCCTTCTTTTAACTTTTCGTCTTTATATTTTTCTGCTATTTCATCAATTTTCTTCCATTCATCACGGGAGATATATTGAATTTTTTCATTGCCCAAAAGCATCTTCATCCACAGTTCATTTCCCTTGGGAGAGGAACTATGATTTTCAAGCAACAACAAAGAGAATGGAATTTTATTCTCCCTGAATAATTGCATCGCAGCAATAACATTATTGGAATTGCTTCCGCCGATAATAACAACCTCATCAAAATTTTCCTTCAACAAAAAAGGAATCAGGCTTGCATATTTTCTATACTTGGAGCCGCTGATACCCGAACTTAATTCATCTTCACGTTTGATGAATAATTTTCCGTTTATATGCTTGATTGATTGAAGCGGATGAATACGTGTATGCAGGTTGAAACTGCTTTCGAGGAAAGGAGTAAGGATGGATTGGAGTTCTATGGAAGTGAATTGATTTTTCAAAACAGATACAAATAAAATATTTTTATGTCCTTCTTTTTCCTTGATGAAAAAGAAGCAAAATCCGCCGCGGCGGAAAGGCTGTGAATGAAATCGCTAAAATCTTTCCCTGCCTTCGCTAAACAAAACCAAACTCGCTGCTTAGTTTATCATTTACATTAGATTGTGCTTGCTCAAACAAGGTTTTGTTTGGTTGCCCCACCCTGCTAAAGATTTTTGTACGCGATTTAATTCAAGGCCGATCCCAACTCAATAACGCAGGTCACATCCCTTTCATAAACTGGTACAAATGGAAGTCGCCTTTATCCAGTTGTTCTTCTATCTGTGCGGCAAGTTTGGATTTATCGATGCCTTTCATTTTTTCAGCGATCAGTAATTGCCATACTTTATCAGCCAGCAGCAAACTTTTTCTTTTGGCAGTATGCGGGTGTTGCAGGTAATCATCAATGGCATCGATCAATTCCGTAATCCCTTCCCCTTTCATGGCAACGGTACCAATGACAACAGGCATTTCTCCACCGGCTACTTTTATATTTCTTTCGGCAATAAGTTTTTTAAGGTTGCCCATGAATTCCTTCGCGCCCGGTCGGTCAAATTTATTGACTACAAATACATCGCCTATTTCCATGATGCCGGATTTCATGCTTTGGATCTCATCACCGCTTTCAGGGACAAAAACCACCAGTGTGCAATCTGCAAGTCCTGCAATTTCCACCTCGCTTTGTCCTACACCTACGGTTTCCACAATAATGTAGTCAAAGTCCGCTCCTTTCAATACCTCAGTAACCTCGATAGCCTTGGCAGATAATCCGCCGAGGGAACCACGCGTCGCCAGTGAACGTATAAAAACATTGGGATTGGTATAATGCTCCGCCATACGGATGCGATCTCCGAGCAGTGAGCCAAGATTGAATGGGGAAGTGGGATCAATAGCAACAATGGCTATTTTTTTATTCCGTGAAGTTAATTCGGTGATCAGGGCATTGATGAGGGTGCTTTTCCCTGCGCCGGGAGGCCCTGTGATACCTATGATGGGCGTGTCTTTTTCAGGCCGCAAGTCTGCCAGTACCTGTTCATATCCGGCAGATTCATTTTCCACAAGGGAAATGTTCCTGGCCAGTTTTTTAATGTCTACAGCTTGCAAATTTTAATCGGATGGGATAATTTCTAACCTGCGTCTATATTATATAGCGCTGCTGTTATTAACAAAATCCTTCACTCCATCTACCACATGGGATTCGATGTTCCTTTTCATGATCTTGTCCTTAAGCGTTTGCTTGAAAAGCCTTTCTGTCTGAAATCTTTTCTCGCAATCGGGACAAGTTTGAAGATGTTTCCGAATACTTTCCATGTCCTGGAATAAAAGCTCCTCATCGATGAATAATTGAAGCCTGGATGCTACCTCTGTGCAATTCATACCTGTGTTTCGTTTACGTTATAACCTCTTTTCGCAGCGTAATCCTTTAATGTTTCTTTCAACATGTTCCTTGCGCGGTGTAAGCGCGAACGAACCGTTCCGATGGGCACATCAATGATTTTCGCTATTTCATCATATTTAAATCCTTCCACATCGCAAAGGAGAATAATCAGCCTGTAATCAACCGGCAGTGCATTCACCGCCTTCGTTATTTCATCACCAACAAGATTATTATAAATTTCGTGCCTTAGATCAACATTTTGGCTGGTTCCTTCTCCGGCTTCGTCTTCGTCCGCCTGCTGGTACGTCTCCTCAAAGTCAATTTGCGTGGGTAATTTGCTGCGCCTGCGGTACTCGTTAATGAAGGTGTTCTTCAATATCCTGATCAGCCAGGCCTTCGCATTTGTTCCCTTTTCGTAATAATTTATGAACTTATATGCACGTAAATATGTCTCTTGGAGCAAATCTTTCGCAATTTCTTCGTTAATTTCGAGGAAAATTGCGAAGTTGTACAGCGAATCAATATGTG
>CAILMK010000655.1 GCA_903835275.1 uncultured bacterium
CTCCTTCTTCTCCTGATTAAAATTATTCCTGTGAGAATAATCAGAAACAGGGGCCATAACTTAATCAGCATTATAAAGAATTTAAGTATGCTTGTCCATCCCGTTACGAGGGCATCCTTTACCTTGGATCTAAAACCAAAGGAAGCAGCAGGACCGGATTGATAAGGCGCATCCTGGTACATTTCCAGCTCTATGGTGCTGTATTGAACCTGGTCATTCATTAGCTTCAACTGGCCTTCCCTGGATTCGATTTCCTCCTGCAAAACACGCATCTCATCTTCCACTTTCAATACTTCTCCAACTGTTTGCGCCCTAGCAAGCAATGCTTCATATTTTTGCAGAACTGCTTTCTTTGATTTTAATCTTCCTTCAACATCCACGTATTCCGCGGTGATATCTTCAGTAGTTATTTTTTTTGTGTTAATGAACATTGCCTGTTTCAAAACATCACTCATCATACTATCAAATGAATGATAATCCACACGAATGGTAATGGTCGAATTTTTATACGATCCTGAAGAAGAATTCTCACTGGATTCAGCACCAATATAGCCTTTGTATTTTGCAATTAATTTTTCAACATTGGCACGGCTTTCCTTTAGGTCTTTTACCTGAATGCGGATATTGGCATTTCGAATAATTTTTTTATCCGTTTTTGCTACCTGCCCCGGTATTGAATGATCGGTAGATTCCCCGTTAGTATCTTCTTTCTTTACACCAGGAGCGATAAATGCTAATGTATTGCCTGAGTTGCCTGAACTTCCACTTGCTGAAATGCTTTCAATCCCTTCATCGTTTGCAGATTTCGCTAGATATCCCTCCCCAGTTTTATCCTTCTCGTTATATGATCCTCCTGAAACATCAAAGACCACACCCCCATTTGGGTCTTTGCCTTCAAGGGAATTAACTGGTCCCCTGAATGATTCGCGATCTTTCCCCCCGGAAGTTTTTCCTTGTCCACAAGAAAATAAAATGAGTGCTGCCAGAACAAATAATAAGTTTTTCATAATTCTAATTTTAGTTGAATACCGGAAATGAATAAAAGGTAAATGGCTAAAACAAGATTTATGCCAAGGGCAAAAAAAACCTCACAGGTTATAAAAGCCTGTGAGGTTTGGTAAATTTTGAAAATTATCAGGCAACATCCAGGTCAATTGTCCTGCCCTGCAAATTTGCAGCGAGGATACGAACGCGGATCATATCTCCCAATTGGTAACTCTTCCCCTTGTTATATCCCCGGATAAGATAATGCTCTTCATCAAAAATATAGTGGTCGTCGGTAAGTTCACTCATGCGGATCATGCCCTCACATTTGTTTTCGAGCATTTCCACATAAATCCCCCACTCGGTTACTCCTGAAATAATGCCGTCAAATTCCTCATTGATATGCTCACGCATAAACTCAACCTGTTTGTACTTGATGGATGCACGCTCTGCTTCCGCGGCTCGCACTTCCATTTCAGAACTTTGCTTGCATTGTGACTCTATTGCTGCCTGATCCACATTTCCTTTGCCTGCAAGGTAATGCGCCAGCAAGCGATGCGCGATGATATCCGGATATCTCCGTATGGGTGATGTAAAGTGAGTGTAGTAATCAAATGCAAGCCCGTAGTGACTGCTTTTTGCAGTAGTATAAAATGCCTTGCTCATGGTACGTATGGCAAGTGCCTGCAAAATATTCTGTTCCGGTTTCCCTTCAGATTTTGCGATCAGCCAGTTCAATGATTTTGCAATTTCCCTATCAGAGCTTGTATTGATACGATAGCCAAACTGATTAGCTATTTTTCCAAACGTTAATAGTTTTTCCAGGTTCGGACTTTCGTGCACCCTGTACACAAAAGGTTTCTGATTTACATCTGTATTTTTCTTAAAAATAAATTCCGCTACTTTTCTATTGGCAAGCAGCATGAATTCCTCAATGAGTTTATGCGCATCCTTCCTGATCTTTTTATAAACAGAAACAGGCTTTCCGTTTTCATCCAGAATAAATTTCACTTCTTCCGTTTCAAAGGAAATGGCACCTTCGGCAAATCTTTTATCTTTTAGCGTATGTGCAAGTTTATTCAAGGTTAGTAATTCATCGGAGTACGGGCCTTCGCCTGTTTCCAGTACCACCTGCGCATCTTCGTATGCAAATCTTTTTTGTGAACGTATGATGGTGCGCCCGTACCATTCCTTCTGCACTTTTCCATCATCACCCATGACCACAACAACGGAGAATGTTAACTTATCTTCATCCGGACGCAGGGAGCATAAATTGTTTGATAATTTTTCAGGAAGCATAGGAATTACCCTATCCACCAGATACACTGATGTACCACGCTCAAGGGCTTCCTTGTCCAGGGCACTATCTTCCTTTACATAATGGGAAACATCCGCAATGTGAATACCTATTTCGTATAAACC
>CAILMK010000656.1 GCA_903835275.1 uncultured bacterium
AGCTGTTTTCCGCCTTTTCAAAAGTAGTTTCATTTTTTGCAGGGCTTTTTGAAGTATGCTTTGGAGTGCTACAGGATAACAATAAAATGATTGCAAATGCAAAGCCGGTTATTCTGTGTGAATGTTTCATATTGTATTCAATTTGTTTGACTGTCCGCTTATTCCTTTTGACGTTCAAATACGGTTTAAGTTAAACAACAAGGGCGGAATAATTAATTCCGCCCTTGTTAAATTTATATAAGGATTTCCTATTGTGGGCCTTGTTGCCCCATGCCGAATGTTGTTTTGTATCCATCCATGGCAGTCTTTATTTTCATAGAGAGGTCCTTTTGATTTTGTTTATCCGCTTCCTCTTGCAGCATTTGCAACATGCGCAAGCCGTTATTCAATTCCTCACCAACGTCATTTTGCCATTGGGTAGGAGTTGCACGAGCATAATAATTTATTTCCTCGATCAGGAGATCGGAAAGATGATCTGCAAGCTTCTTGCCTTTGTCAATGGCTCCGGCAGCGTTATAGATCTGCACAAGGTTTCCTACGCTTGCATCAAAAGGAATATTCCTTTCAGGAAGTACATACAGGCATTTATCAGCTGCCTTGATGGCATCTTCTTTTCTACCCGCGTTCAGAAGGTTATCGCAAAGCGTATAGAACATTCCGCGCATGGTATAGCAAGTCCTACTGGTCACGTAATCCACGAGGTGGTTCCCTTTTTCAAGACCGCCCCATTTGAATTTCGTCATCATGTTTTTATACATGGTATCCAGTTCCACACGTATGTTGCGGTTTTCACCAAAGCCTTTAACGGTATAAGGAACCAGACGGTAGGCAAGCCCCTCCTGCTGGAGGTATTTACCGAGGTTCTGATATTCACTTGCACCGGAAGTAATGGAGAAATAGATCGGGATATCCCAGTTGGATGTAGCGATCATATCCAGTACTATAAGGTCAGATTTCATATAGGTGGTCTTGTTCAAGTCAAATTCTATATGGTCTTGAACCAGGTCAGCATATTTAGGATTCACCATTCCATTCTTTAAAACCTTATCACGGTCTACCATTACCTTCAGTTTGCGCGTCGGTAATAATGGTACTTGCCCATTGGCAAAGTTTGCATTCCTGCTCGCACTGCTTGTAATGTACTTAATAACTTCCTTAACATCTACAGGTACAGTCTGGTCGTATTGGCCGACTGCCTCTTTGGAATAATAAGCGTATTCCCAGCCCCTGAGTTTTTCCTGGGGAATAGAAACAGGAAGTCCCGGTGCATGATTGATTGGCTTGCGAAGTTCATTTATATACCAGTCGGTACTCAACAAACTCAGGTTTACAATGCGCACATCATCCCTGATACCTTCCACTTCCTGCGCGTACCACAACGGATAGGTGTCATTATCCCCGTTACATAATAATATGGAATGCGGCATACATGAAAAGAGATAATCAGTACCATAATCAAGTGAGGTATACCTGTTGCTTCTGTCATGGTCATCCCACTCCTGGGATGCCATCAGTACAGGTACTGCTGCAAGGCATACTAATGTCGCTACGGAAGCAGCAGAAGTATTTGCCATGCGCTTGCGCAAATTCTCCCAGATATATAATACTCCCAGACCAATCCAGATAGCGTATACATAAAAGGATCCTACAAAGGCGTAATCCCTTTCGCGCGGCTGCGGATCAGGCATATTCAGGTATATTTCGATGGCGAGTCCTGTCATAAAGAAGAACAGGAATACCACTGCAAAATCAAGTTTGTTTTTCTTATACTGATAATACATTCCCAATAATCCAAGGATGAAAGGAAGGGCAAACATTACATTATGCGCCCTGTTGACTTTCATATAGGTTGGGATATGATCCTGCGGACCTCTGCCCAGTGCTTTATCTATTGGCGGAATTCCGGTGATCCAGTTACCCTGGTGGAATTCAGCATGTGTTCCCTGCATATCATTCTGCCTTCCGATGAAGTTCCAGGCAAAATAGCGGAAGTACATATAATTGATCTGGTAATTCCAGAAGTATCTCAAATTATGCTTTACAAAATTGAAACGGAAGTTCGGCAATTCATCTTCCCATACTTGTTTTCCTGTTTCAGGATCCTGAACCTGTTTTAGATTCAGCCATGCCCTGTAGCCTTGCTTGTGATTATCCTGTGCACTGTACATACGGGGGAAGAAAGTGCAAAACTCATCAGGGAATTTTTGTTTTTTCCTGTATCCGTCCTCTGTGTATTCGTGCTTCTTCTCATTTTTATAATACTGCATTCCCGCATCCTCTACATCAGCATACCGGTCACCATTATAATACGGGCCATATAATACATAGCTATCCCCGTACTGTGCGCGGCTCAGGTAATCCTGAAGATTGAAAACGTCCTGCGGATAATTCATATCTATAGGAGTGTCTGCATAAGAACGGATAACCGTCATTGTATACGAGGAATAACCTACTACCACAGCAATAAATGAAGTGATTGCCAGGTTAAGGATAATCATTTTCTTTTTGTGAGTATAATATATCCCGTAACATGCCAGTGCCAAAAGCACT
>CAILMK010000657.1 GCA_903835275.1 uncultured bacterium
ATTCATCTTTTTTATCTTCATGCCATAGAGGCTCAATGAATTTACGGTTGAGCCATAATATTCCTATTAAAAAACATAGAATTAAATCCTTGCTGAAACTCTGCCAGGCAGTCAGTTTTATAGCATCGCCAAAGCAGCCACATTCCCTTACCTTGTCAAAATACGCGGAATAAAAAGTGAGGAACGTAAAAAAGACGATCATGAGGATCAAAAGATTCATCGTAATTTTCCTGAAAGTACCCAATAGAAGGCTCAGTCCCAAACCAATTTCTATGATACAAATGACCATCGCCATAAAAACGGAAACCGGAGATAAAAAGGTAATATGAAATACTTCCCAATATTCATCGAGCTTGTATCCGAATCCTGTAGTATCATTGGCTTTAATAAGCCCGGAAATAATGAATAATACACCCACTAATATCCGGCAGATATTAGTCAGGTTTTGCCGCAATTTTTTTATAGTGAGTCCCATAGTTTTAATATATTTAGTGACGAGAGGTATATTTTATCTTGTGATTTTTAATTTTTTGTCCCTTGTCCCTTGTCCTCTCGCCCCTCTGAAAGCTTAATCATCGCAAAGATCCCATAATTGATCATATCATAAAGGTTGGCATCTATTCCTTCGGAAACCAAAGTTTTACCTTTATTGGTAATGATCTGGCGTATTCTCAAAAGCTTTGAAAGGATCACATCCGTAAGGGAGCTGATCCACATATCCCTCCATGCTTCGCCGTAATCATGGTTCTTCTTTTCCATCAGCGCCTTTGCCTCGGCAGCTTTTGAGTCGTACATAGCAAATAATTTGCCATCCTCTATTTCATCATCAAAACTTTCTCCCAGATCCATCTGAATGAGGGTAAGGATACTGTAATTGACAATTCCAAGGTATTCAGATTCAATGCTATCTCCAATTTTTTGCTCGCCTTTTTCCTCAATGGAGCGTATTCTTTGTGCCTTGATGAATATCTGGTCTATTAGGGAGGAAATCCGCATTACCCGCCAGGAGGTGCCGTAGTCGTGTGTTTTTTTAACAAATACCTCGCGGCACTTGCTTGTCTGTGAATCGTATTCCGGGAATGACATCTATTCTTTTTGTATTTTGCGGTACTATTGGCCGCGGATAAATTCCCTGCCAATACTTAATGCTTAAATTCGCAGGCAAATTTAAACTAATGCTTCAATACCAATCCCTTTCCGGGCGAAAAAAAACGCTTAATTGCCGCGGCAGGCTTGTGAACCTGGAAGGAGGGGCGGTGATGGGCATTTTAAATACGACTCCGGATTCCTTCTTTGACGGAGGGCATTTTATTGACCGGGACAGTCAGTTGAAACAGGTCGAGAAAATGCTGAAGGAAGGCGCTTTATTTATCGATATAGGCGGCTATTCCTCCCGTCCCGGTGCGGAGGACATTTCTGAGGATGAAGAATTGAAAAGGGTGATCCCTGCCATTGAAGCCATTGGTAAAAATTTTCCGGAGGCTCTGCTTAGCATAGACACTTTTCGTTCGGGAGTGGCTCAGAAAGCCCTGGAGTCAGGTGTTCATATTGTAAACGACATTAGCGGTGGGACAGGAGATAAAAATATGCTGGCAACGGTTGCCGCATTTAATGCGTCTTATATCATCATGCACATGCAGGGTTCGCCAAAAACGATGCAGGTTGAGCCGCACTATGAAGATGTTGCAAAGGAGGTAATTAAATTCCTGGATACTAAAATGAAAGAAGCCTCTGCGGCAGGAATTTCAGATGTGGTTTTGGATCCCGGTTTTGGATTTGGCAAGAATCTTGAACAAAATTTTGAATTATTGAATAAATTGCATCTTTTAAGTATGCTGGGTCAACCGGTAATGGTGGGCGTTTCGAGAAAATCCATGATTAACAAGGTACTTCATACAAAACCTGAAAATGCCTTGAATGGTACCACTATTGTGAATACCATGGCGGTGATTCAGGGCTGTGATATTTTGAGAGTGCATGATGTAAAAGAAGCAATGCAGGTTTTTAAATTGGTTAATACGCTTAAAAATAGTCAACAAAAAATATGAGGTTCGGCTTCCTTGAATTTAATTTTATAGACGTGCTGGATATCATGGCGGTGGCCCTTATTTTGTACATCATGTATAAAATCTTAAAGGGTTCCATCGCATTAAATGTGTTTATCGGTTTCCTGATTATTTATGTGTTCTGGTTTATTGTGCGTGCACTGCACATGAGGTTGCTCTCTACTATTTTAGGACAGTTTATCGGTGTAGGTGCCATAGCGATACTGGTGGTTTTCCAGCAGGAGATCCGCAGGTTTTTATTATTGATAGGAAAAAATCATTTATTTTTCAGCAGTGAAGGACGCTGGCGGCGTTTCCTGCCCTGGCATTGGAATCATCTTGAAGAGGAGGAAGTCAATTTTGAAGAAATTGCAAAAGCATGTACTTATTTATCATCTACAAATACCGGTGCGCTGATCATCCTTGGCAGGACATCTGAGTTGAAACTATATGGCAGTACAGGTATTTATATGAATGCGGAACTGAGTGCAAAACTACTGGAAACTATTTTTTACAATAAGAATCCCATGCATGATGGAGCGGTGATCATTGATAAAAATATCATTGTAGCCGCTTCGTGTATACTTCCTGTTTCAGATCGCCAGGACCTGCCAATGGAGTTTGGTTTACGCCACCGTTCAGGAATAGGTATAAGCGAACATTCTGATGCAATTGCCATTATTATTTCAGAGGAAACCGGACAAATTTCCATTGCAGCCAAAGGAGAGGTGATACGCAATATAAAAGCTGAAGAACTGTCAAAGGTATTGCACGATGAATATCATGAACTGGAGGATTAAAAATTAGGTTTATAAAAAAATGTTAACAAGATTGATGAGTATACGGATGAACTTTTTTTCAATGCTTGCTGCAATTATATTCTTTTGCTTCGCAAGTCCGGACCTGCATGGCCAGACTGCAAAGGAATATCATCAGCGGGGAATAGACAAGGCATCCAAACGCGATTATCCCGGGGCAATTATTGAATATAATAAAGCGATCCTCTTAGATAGCACTTTAATGGATGCGTGGTCGGATAGGGCGGCAGCGGAATTTGCCACCAAGGATTATCGCTCTTCCATTTTGGATTATTCCCACATACTTTTTAAAAACCCGAAAGATGAAAATGCGATTTACAATAATGCAGTTTGCTGGGCAGCAATGAAAAAAAGAAGGGCTGCTGTAATAAGCATTGACCATTTGCTGGCAATAAATCCGCAGAGCGGAAGTGGGTGGCTATTCAGGGCGCAAATGGAGCAAAGTATGGGAGTTACTGATACTGCCTGCCTGGATTTTAAAAAGGCATACGACTTACATGAGCCAACGGCGGGTCAATATCTGGAAGCAATTTGCAAGCGCAAAGATGTTATCCGTGAGGACTATATTTTGCCATGGAAAGAAGCTGATGGATGGGTAGGTGTTACCCGGCAAAATGATGAAACGCAGCTATTCCGTGAAATTGTTAAAAAAGGAGAAACGATGGAAAATTTTTCCGAAGCAGCCACAGAAGTAATTTACAAGGAAAAGGGAATTCCATTGAAGGAGTTCAGGGATAGAATAGTAAAGGAGAATAGAAAAATATGTTCATCTGCTCGTATTACGATGGTGAGGTATGACAGTACATCAAATGTGCCGTCCATCGTTTTTTATATTGAATGCGCCGGATATAATAATTCCCCGCAACCCCAATCA
>CAILMK010000658.1 GCA_903835275.1 uncultured bacterium
CAAATGTTATAGCTGGCCCTCTTCTGATACTACCACCAATTCTTGCAATAACGATGTGCCCGACCTGCCTGATATGCTTGAAAATATTATGGATTATGCTTCGTGCAGGGTGATGTTTACCCAGGGACAAGTGGATAGGATGCGTGGTTTCCTGACAACAATTCGATCTTCCCTTTATACCGGTATTAAAGATAGCAGTAATACTGTTGGCGGTATAGCCAACAATGGTTCCATAAATACTGCCGCAATTTCCATCTACCCTAATCCTGCAACGCAAAATTTTGAACTGGAAGCTACCGGCCTTACCAGCGGTAAAACCGTTCACATCAAATGCTGCGATATGACGGGAAGGATTCAATTTGATGAAGTTGCAAGCACCGATAATGATGGAAACCTGAGCAAACAATTAGATGCAAGCCATATAATACCAGGTGTTTATAAAATCGTATTGTACGAAGGCAATGAAATGAAAGCGGTAAAGTCATTGGTTAAGGAGTAATTCTAATTAATTTAAAATATTGAAATCCCGCCTTGCTCATGCCAGGCGGGATTTTTTTGTTCGATAAGTGCCTATAATTGTACTTTCATTTCAATTTCAAAAGGAGCAAATTTGATCATCAAATCAACCTTTAAACAAATAAAAGTATGGAAAACCTGAAAACGATGAACAGATTTATCAAACTTCTATTGCTGGCAATATTGGTTAACTTCCAAATTGCAAATGCACAGCAAGCCCCTTGCGGATCTGACGAATATTGGAAACAAAAGGCAGCCAAAAATCCTGCACTGGAAAAAGCGAGGCAAGAATCCGATTTGTATACTGAATCAATTCAAAACGCCACTTTCAAGACCGTTCCTGATACGCAAACACTCACTATTCCTATTGTATTTCATATCATTTCAACGGCAGGCCATCAGGTAAAGACTACCCTTTCAAACTGTCAGGACCAGATCAAAAGATTGAATGAGGATTACAGTGCCACTAACGCAGATACAAGCAATATCCGCCGAATTTTCAAAAGTAGATTAGGAGATGCTCATATACGCTTTTTCCTTGCCACCAAGGGTCCGGATGGAAACCCAACGACCGGAGTCACCTATGATACGTCTATTTTGACCTATCAGGCAAATGACAGCGTCAAATCCGTCATAGACTGGGATCACAACTTCTACCTGAACGTCTGGGTGGTAAGTAATATCAATTCCGGTTCAGCTACCCCGGGTACTGATATTGCAGGTTATTCTACTTTCCCCTGGGATGGACTGGTAAATACAAAGACGGATGGTATTGTAATTGACCATTCATTTGTAGGTTATACCACGGATCGTACTCTTAGCCATGAAATAGGCCACTTCCTTGGGTTGTATCATACTTTTCAAGACGGTTGCACGGGCGGAGATAAAGTGGACGATACTCCGCCGGTAGCTTCAGCTAACATTGGCAAATGTAATAGCTGGCCAACTTCTGACACCACAATCAATACCTGCCATAATGATGCACCTGACCTGCCGGACATGCTCGAAAATATCATGGATTATGCAAGTTGCAAGGTGATGTTTACACAAGGACAGGTAACGAGAATGAGGACTTACCTGACAACGAACCGCGTTTCACTTTATTATAATAATAACGTAGCCGGTATCCAAAATACAGCGAATATCAATCAAGCAGCTATCTCCATCTACCCTAACCCTGCTCTGCAAAAATTCGAACTGGAGGCTTCTGGACTTAGCGCAGGTAAATCCATTCACATCAAATGCTACGATATGATGGGCAGACTTCAATTTGATGAAGCTGCAGTCGCAGATAATGAAGGTACCCTGAGCAGACAATTAGATGCAAGCCTGATTATTCCGGGTGTTTATAAAATTGCCTTATACGAAGGGAATGAAGTGATAGCGGTGAAGGCTTTGGTGAAGGAGTAATTTTATAATTGACTTATCTTACTTTACAAGATTCAAATTATTCATAATCAAATAATTAAATACGACATTTATAAATATCTTGAATTACCCCAAAATTAATCCGATAAATTTAGCAGCTATTTAAAATCCATTGAAATGAATAACTGCAACATTGAATTTGAAACAAAATTAATTATTTGCAACAATTATTTAATTAGCAATCAATTATATAAATCTTGAAAACTGATACCGCTAAGGACTACTTTTCATTCATTTCTACCCAGGTTTTGAACTTGTCAAAGACTGTGAAGAAAATCTTCTCCCGGGCTTCCTTGGTCCAGCCGGCAATGTGAGGAGTGATTAATACCTTGCCGGTATCCAAAAGATCGGTGATCATTTGCTTTTCAGATGCAATGTAAGTGTCAAGTTTTTCATTTTCAAGCACATCGAGCGCAGCACCCAGTATTTTACCTTTCTTCACAGCCTTTAAAACATCTTCTGTCTTCACAATTTTCCCACGGGAAGTATTGAGCAAATAGAAAGGCTTCTTGCATTTATTAATGAAAGCCTCGTTGATGAAATACTTAGTTTCTTCATTAAGAGGCAGATGAACCGTTATTATATCCGCACGCCGCTGGATATCCTCCAAGGTTGATTCATGCACAAAGCCTGTGCTGAAGCCGCTCTTGTATTTATCATAAGCGTACATATCGGCTTCAAAGCCCTGCATCTTGAGCGCAAAAGCCTGGCCGGTATTTCCATAGCCAATAATGCCGATGGTTTTGCCTTTGATCTCGGTCCCCTTGTTTTCCTCGCGAACCCATTGAAATTTTCGAATCTGATCCCATGCGCGTGGAATGAAATTGAGCATATTGATGAGCAGCCCGATGGCATGTTCAGCAACTGCATCCTTATTTGCTTCCGGTGAATTGAGTACCAGAATTTCCTTGGATTCTGCGTATTCAACCTCCACATTGTCCAGTCCTGAACCGGGGCGAAGGATGTATTTCAAGCGATCGGCCTTATCAATCAAGGCCTTGGTCATGTAGATATTGCTATTGATTACAATCCCGTGAAACTGTTCAATAATATCCAAAAGTGCCTCATTGCTTATTTCGGGATAATAAACCACTTCAAAATTCATCAGCTCAAAAGCTTCGAGAAATTTTTCGGGGACATTATCTGTAACAAGGAATTTATCCTTGCCGGGTTGCATGCTATGTTCAAATGCTTTTGCCATGATTCAAGTAGTAAGGAGTAAGTAGTCAGTAATAAGTATTAAAAAAAACTTTCGTCAATTGCCAACTTCCAGTGTCTTTGCAAGATATATAAACTCTTCATATCCCAGTTGCTCGGGTCGTTTGTCCAATAAGGCAGGATCGATTTGTGCAAAATTAGTGGAGAACTGTTTTAGTGAGTTGCGCAACGTCTTCCGCCTTTGGTTGAATGACTGCTTTATAACCTGCAGAAGAAATTTTTCGTTGCAATCCAAATGAAAATTTTCCCGCCTTGTAAGCCGTATCACTCCTGATTTCACTTTGGGAGCAGGATGAAAAGAGCCTTCATTCACAGTAAAAAGATATTTGACCTCATAAAATGCCTGCACCCATGCGCTGATCAGTCCATAAACCTTGTTTCCCGGTGGGGAAACCACTCTCTGCCCTACTTCCTTTTGGAACATGCCCACCATTTCAGGAATGCTCTCCCTGTTTTCTATGATCTGGAAAATGATCTGGGATGAAATATTGTACGGAAAATTGCCGATAATGCCGAATTGCCCTGCTGTATATTTCTTAAAATCCACCTCGAGCACATCCTCCTGTATAATGTTCTCTTTTATGAGCGGGTACTTTCTTTTCAGGTCAGGAATCAGGTCCTCATCAATTTCCACCAAATGGAGCTTGGTGCCAAACCGCTCATATAGGGTTTGTGTCAAAACTCCCTGTCCGGGGCCAATTTCAAATAGTGCATCATACTCCGTGCCCATTCCTGTCAGGGAATCGCAAATTCTCAACGCGATATTGGTATCCCGCAAAAAGTGCTGTCCGAAATGTTTTTTAGGAGTATATGACATCTATGCAAAGGTAGAGAGGATAATTTTGTCCGCCGCGGCGGATTGAGATTTTGAATGTTAAATGAGAAATCATGTCCATCTTTCAATCCTAAAAATCGTGTTCAGACAAAAAAAGGCGCCTTACGGGGCGCCTTTGTATATGGTGGAGTGGGTATTTATTATTTTGCTTCGTTGATCTTTTGCATAGCTGTTTGGATTTCAGCAAGCATGTTTTCCTTATCCTTGTAACCTTCGCTCTTGTAAACCAATTTGCCTTTTGCAGTGAAGAAAAGATAGGTAGGAACTGTAGTAACACCCCAGTTGCTTGCGCGGAGGTTATTCATAATCCCTTCATCGCTTAACATTTTGTTGCATACAAAGTTTTGGTTAAGTATAGCACCAACTTCCTTTTGACGGAAGATGAAGTTCATGCGTGCACTGATATTGCAGTAAGAAGCGCCTACGAACATAAAGATCGGCTTGTTGCGCACTTCAGCCTGGTGCTCTACATCACTCCATTTCCATTCCATGAACTTGGTGCTGGTGTTTCTGCCGCTGTTACCATTAAAAGACATGGTGAACATTCCGATGGCTGCGATGATTACTGTTAGTGCGATGATGGAAGAGCGTTTCATAATTTTAATTTTTAAAGGGGTTATTGTGCTTGTGTTTTCGTTTTATCTAATTTGATGATACAAACTTACGGGGCCCGGTTTGATGCCTAAAGCCCGAATAGAGTAACGGGGGAATCTGTTTAATAAACGGTGGAAATGGCGAATTAACGGTTTTAGTGAATTTACGATGTTCGATTTTAGATGTACGATTTAAAATACAACTAATTGACTATTAAATAATTAATCAAATATGGAGCTTCTTGGGATTGTATAGGGGACTAACAGGCGGGGATGTTTCATTTACTATTACATTGACCAAAGGGTCGACTTTTAAACAAAGCCGTAACAAATTGTTTGCTATTCCGTTGTAAGTTCAAGACAGCAAACTATTTTAATAAAGAATCTTATGATCAAAATTCAAAAAATCGGGGTTGCATTAGGTGCACTGGGTATACTATCAGGACTGCTTGTTTATAAATTCGCTAAAAACGCTGATGTTGCCATCTCAAATACCGGCGATAGTTCATCACATATCCTTTTCGGGATATTATTATTACTTTTTGTGGTTACCGCCATGAACCGGCGAAAATTATAGAGATTTGCAAAGGACTTATTCTGCAAAAATGAAATCATTTGCTGTATATCTTTTACTATTGGTTGCTCTATATGCCTGCCATTCTGCGCCTGCTGGAGAAACAAATTCAAAATCTATAACCAAGGACACTTCCTCTGTCACAGAAGATACCGGCGGACAATATGCAAACTATTTCGTGGTAATTGCAGATACCGGCAAAAGCTATTATTCCCTGAGAAAAGAAATGTTTCAATTGAGCAAATCTGCTATTCTAACTATAGATACCATGGGCAGGTTGTATAACAAAACAAAAGATCTTATTGCCTTACCCGATGATGACAGTGATGAAATTTACCGCGGAGAATATTATCCCAGAAGGTATGCATCCCAAAATATAAGTCTGGAATATTTGGAGCAATATGATAAATCAGGAAAGAAAACGATTGCCCTTGTTGCAGGTATTTATGAAAAGAAAGCAAGCGCCGATAGTCTGGTGCAAATACTAAAACCTCTCAGCAAAAAAGTGTATTCCGTCGAAGCACGGCTGTATGAAGGGTGTATGCACTAAACTATGTTGCCGTATTTGGG